>JAGAMQ010000177.1 GCA_017624645.1 Oscillospiraceae bacterium | reverse complement strand
TACTCGGGAGCACGCTCAGGAAACTTCTGGTTGCCAAAGGGCTTGCCGTACTCCAGCAGGCCGATCTCAGCCATCTCGTGAGCCAGATCGTAAATATCCTTACCCTCGGTCTCAACGCCCCCTTCGTGAGCGATGCGGATCAGCTTCTCAGGATCCTTGACCTGATAGTTGCCGCCCTCCTTGGTCTGGTGCAGGGTGTGCATGATCTCACGGCCATGGTCAGAGTGTGCTGCAGTACCGCCCACGGTGAAACGCAGGTAGTTACGGGCGACGATGCCGTGAACATCGCAGCCGCAGATACCACGGGGTGCCTTGGGGGTGATGCGGCAGGGTCCCATGGAGCAGATCCGGCAGCAGGTGCCTGCTTCGCCGAAGCCGCAGTGAGGAGTCTGGTTCTTGGAGCGCTGCTGCCAGGTGTCAGCGCCAACCTTGCTGGCAGTTTCCAGCAGAGAGTTGGTTGCGGCTTCCATCTCCTCGACGGTGGTTGTAAATGCCCAATCCTTCAATTTGATTTCCTCCTGTAGTTTGATGTCTGTACTCGCACTTGCATACGAGTGCTAGTATATCACTATTATTCTAATGCATTTTATGAGGAAAGTCAATCGGGATTTGCTACAATTTCCGGGGATTTTCGTATCCCCCCTGGGGGGATGCCGTTGTGCAGCTTTGCAAAGATCCTATTCGCCTATACATTATAAATATAAAAGCAGACGGCGGTGCAAATGTGAAGTGACCCCAAAAAGTTAGAAATATTTGTCTAACTTTTGGGGTCACTTCACATCCGCAAGGTGCGGTTATTTTGTGTCTAGAGTCAGTCCAGGGCAATGGCGAAATAGGAGGGCATCTCTTCGCTAATTTCCAAACTGCGATACATAGCATAGGGGGTTTGTCCCGGCAGCTTCAGCTTTCCCTCTTTGGCACCCAACGCCGCAAGAACACCGGGGATCTGATCCCGGGTGCCCAGATATTCCTGAAAGAAGGCGGTATCTTCTTCCACAGTGGCGCAGAGCAAAAAGCCCTCGCCCCGGTAGAATCGGGTGTAGCTGCCGGCAAAGGTCAGCGCCGGGTCTGTGTGGGTCAAGCTCCCTTGGGGAAGGTAGGTATCCCGGTATGCCCGGTAAGCTGCCGGTCCAATTTCTTCCAACGCCACACCGGACTGGGAGGCGGTGCTTTCCCAGTCCTCTGTGCTGCAAAAAACCTTATAACCTAACTTTTCGTACAGCCGGAACAGTTCTTCCCGTGCCGGCACCAGTGCAGCTCCTGCGTAGCCGAGGCTTTCCAAATGGGTGTGGGTGTTTTCCATCAGGCTGCGGCAAAAACCTTTGCCCTGAAACAGCTTGTCCGTGGCGATGGCATACAGGTATGCCACCTTTTTTCCCTCCCACAGGCAGTCGAACCAGTAAAGTGCCGCTACGCACCGGTCGTTCCATGTGACACAGCGGCATCGGTCCGGAGAAAATCCCGTATTAAAAAAGGCATCCAGGAAGGTGTCCTCATCCCCAAAGGCCTCCTGCCACAGGCTGCGCAGTTGGGGGTATTGGGAGGGTTTGGGAGCATCAATATTCATAAGGTTCCTCCAAAAGTCTTGCCCAACATTTTTCCACCATGTGGTCCGGGCAGTAGGACAGCTTTGCCTTGCGAAGACCCTCCAGACCCATGTCCTCTTCCCGGTTCAGCCAACGAATCTGCGGATATTTTTCCCGAAGGTAGGCGGCAAAGCCCTGATTGATGGCGGGATAGGCGCCATCGGCAATGTCCAGCGCCTTTTCAAAATGGATATCAAAGGTGTCCTCCGACAGTCGGGAGCCCATGGTCATGGCAAGGGCGGTATCTCCATCCATAAGGAGCATACCCTCCAGCCCCAATTCCCGGTGCTGCTGCAGCGCCTTTCCCAGTGCCGCCTGTTCCATTTGGTAATCTCCGTGGGGATTCTCAGCCAGCCGCAGCTGATACCATGTTTCTGCCAGGGCAGCGGCAACGGCAACGTTTTCTTCGGTGATGGGTTCCAGCCGGTGGTCCGGATGGGCCTTGCGGAAGTTGTTGAGGTGGTTACGCTTTTTCTGGAATTTTCTTCCCTTCAGGTCAGCAAGATCGTTGATATCGTAAATGTAGTCAAAGGCGTCCCGGTCAAAATGGCTGCGGAACCGTCCGGGATACAGCTGCTCCAGCAGGGCATAATCCTCTTGGGTGACACCGTTGAGCCGGCAGGGGATCCCCCGCTGACGGGCGTCTTCCATAATCGCCTCCAGCACCGGCTTCTTATCCCCCTGCCCCACGGGGAACAGGTAGACGCTGCGCCGGGAGAACTGGGAAAATACTACCATGTGTCCCTGGACCAAAGCTGCTTTCTGACGACCCCACAGGTAAAGGTTCACAAAGCTGTACTCACAGCCGCGCTCTCCCCCATGGCGCAGACAGTTTTCAAAAACAGCGCGGTTTTCCAAGGTCAAGGGCTGAAAATCGATCATTACGCTCTCTCCTCTACTTTAGTATTGCCACTTTTTCAGAATTTCATAAATGCCTATGCAGCTGCCGACGGATAATGATTCCATAGAGAACTGCTCCCAATGTCAGCAGGACGGCTGCTTCTCCGATGGCAACATAAATGCTGTTGATCAGGAATCCGCCTCCCACATACACCGTCAGCTCCCAGCCGATGAGAAGACCGTTGCACAGAGCAGGCAGTAGCAAGGCGAGAATGGGCAGCTTCCAAAGCAGCAGCTTTCGGGTCAGGTACATTCCCCATGCCGCCAAAGCTGTGGCGGCGGGGCCTACCAAAAAGTCCAAAGGCAGCGCTCCGGCAAAGCTTACGTTGAAAAGCAGACATCCGATGCTGAGGCCATAGATGGCGTCTGTGGTAAACAGTGCCAGCACACAAAGGGTTTCTGCCACCCGGAACTGGATGGCCCACGTGGCACTGCCGGGGAGCAGCAGATTTTGCAGATGGCACAGGGCAAAATAGGCAGCGGCGATGATGGCTGCCCGGGCAACGGATCTTGCGGGCTTTTTCATTTTATTTTCCTCCAATATGGAGAAAATGGGCGCATGCCGCACCCATTTTCCTAGTTTTGTTTATAGACAGGATGGGTTTCGAACTGTCTTTATTATGTTGGCACCGCTAAAAACTCCCCTTTTGCGGTATGCACCCTTGCCCCCACGCTTGCGAGGGGGGGTGGGTCGCTGTAAGGCGAGCCGGGGGGGAGCTTTGTACCGCAACGACTCCCCCAGCGTCGCTACGCTCAGCAGCCCCCTCATAAATACGGGGGCCAAGATGCGGATGCACTGTCTGCGACAGTGCGTTAAATTGGAATTTATAGGTCGTATTCTTTCAGGACTACGGCGGGGCCTTCCAGCAAAAGGGAGGTGACACTGCCTTTTTCTCCGGATACAGTGACGGTGAGAGTACCCCCCTGGTTTTCGGCAGTGAGCACCCCTCCGGGCAGCTCGCCTCGGGTCCACAGCACTGTGGCAATGGAGCCGCAGCCGGTGCCGCAGGCAAGGGTGTAGTCCTCTACGCCCCGTTCGTAGGTCAGCACCCGGACGTGCCCCGGTGCCAGCCAATGGTAGAAATTCACATTCACGCCCTTGGGAAACACCGGATCATGGCGCAGCGCCAGGGCGTACTCCCGAAGCCGATGTGTTTCCTCAAACAAAAGGCCGGGGATGTGGGTGACGCTGTGGGGGACGCCGGGATCACCCAGCTCCACATAGGCAGCGTCCGGGCGGCGGTTCAGATCCAATACGCCGGGGTTGTTCAGCTTTACCCGGAACTGTTCCGGCCCCAGATACCAGCCCTTCACGATGCCGGCATCGGTCTGCACCGTCATGGTGTCTCCAACGATGCCCAGATCGTGGGCAAATTTGCAGATGCACCGGGCGCCGTTGCCGCACATTTCTCCCCGGGAGCCGTCGGAATTATAAAAATGCAGACGAAAATCCGCAATTTCCGAATGATCGATGGCCATGAAGCCGTCGGCATGGGTCATGGCACAAAGCTCTTTTGCCAGCCGGGAGAAATCCGGAGACGCTCCCCGGGCGTCCATGACCATAAAGTCGTTGCCTGCGCCGCTCATATGCAAAATGCGCATTTATCTTGCCTCCAGCAGGTCCTTCATGGTATAAAGTCCCGGTGCTTTGCCCAGCAGGAAGCGGGCGGCTTCCACTGCGCCGTCGGCAAGCATGCCCCGATTGTGGGCTTCGTGACGCAGGGTGAGACATTGACTGCCGGTACAGATGTGGACCTCATGGATGCCCACCACATTGCCCATGCGCAAAGAGCTGATGCCGATTTCCCCGGGGGTGCGTTTACCCTCTCCGGCTCTGCCGCAATGGTCTGTGGCTTGGGGGCGTACTTCCTTTACCGCCTCAAAAAGCATCCGGGCAGTACCGCTGGGCGCATCCACCTTCCGGTTGTGATGCACTTCCACGATCTCAATGTCTGCATCGGGGAAGAAAGCAGCCGCCTCTTTTGCAAGATTACATAATACGGCAATGCCCAAGCTCATATTGCCGCTGAAGAACACCGGCAATTCCTTTGCCGCTTCCAAAATGGCAGCCTTTTCCTCCGGGGTGTGACCGGTGGTGCCGATGACCACTGCTGACTTTTGCTCCCGGGCATAACGGAGGACATCTCCTGCGGCGCTGTGGTGGGAAAAGTCCACGATCAGTTCTGCATCGGTAGCGCCCAATTCCCGGAAGGTCTTGGGAACGCCGTTTTCTCCGTCAATACTCACAAGGCCGGCGATTTCTCCTGCCAGCCGCTCCTGCAGGAGCTTACCCATAGCGCCGTTGGCGCCGCAAATTACCGCTCTCATGCCAATACCCCCAATTTGCGCATTTGCTCAAACAGGTTCTGCCGGGTGGCAGGCTCCATGGGGGTCAGAGGAAGTCGCAGGTACTCCTCGCCGAAGCCCAGCGCCGCCACCGCTGCCTTGGCAGGAATGGGGTTGACCTCGGAAAACAGTGCATCGATCAGGGGCAGGGTCAGGCACTGGAGCTTGGCGGCCCCTGCCACATCCCCGGCAAAGAACTTATCGGTCATTTCCACTGCCAGCTTGGGGGCTACATTGGAAAGGACACTGATGCAGCCCATGCCGCCCATGGCCATCATGGGCACTGTGATGCCGTCCTCGCCGGAGTAGATATCCAGCTTGTCCCCACACTTGGCAATGATCTCCACCACCTGTGCCATGTTGCCGGAGGCTTCCTTCAGACCAACGATGTTGGGGTGCTGGGCGAGCTTTGCCACGGTGTCCGGAGCAAGATTGCAGCCGGTACGGCTGGGAACGTTGTACATGATCACCGGCTTTTGGGCAGCATCGGCGATGGTGGAGAAGTGCTGGAAAAGACCTCCCTGGGTGGCTTTGTTATAGTAGGGGGTTACCACCAGCACCGCATCGGCACCGTCGTCGCAGGCGCTTTTGGTGAAATCCAGCACATGCTCGGTGTTGTTGGTGCCGGTACCGGCGATGACAGGGACTCTGCCGTTTACATGCTTCACGGCAAAGCGGATCACTGCTTTGCGCTCCTCCTGACTGAGGGTGGCGCTTTCCCCGGTGGTGCCTACGGCCACCAGTGCGTTGATGCCGTTTTCGATCTGCCAGTCGATAAATTTGGCGTAGGTGTCATAGTCCACGCCGGTAGAGGTCATGGGGGTGATCAATGCCGTCGCCATGCCCTTGAATATGGTATTTTTCATGGGAAAGCCTCCTTTTTCTGTAGTTCAAGACTTCTTCAGTCTACATTTTATCACACTCTGCAAAAAAAAGAAATACATTATTTCTCAAATTGCAAAAGCAGGGGCACTCCATTGGGAGGGCCCCTGCTATGGAAACGGTATTGGCTTCAGGAAACGCTGTCAAACTGGGACTGGTACAGCCGGAAGTAAAAGCCTTTTTGTGCCATCAGGCTTTCATGGGTGCCCTGCTCCACCACCTTGCCTCCGTCCAGCACCAGAATGTTGTCCGCGGAGCGGATAGTGGACAGCCGGTGGGCGATGACAAAGCAGGTTTTGCCCTCCATAAGGGTACGCATGGCTGCCTGGATCCGCTGCTCTGTCCGGGTGTCCACATTGGAGGTGGCTTCGTCCAGGATCAGCATATGGCTCTCCAGCAGCATGGCACGGGCAATGGTCAGAAGCTGCTTTTGGCCCTTGGAAATGGAGGTGCCGTTGTCCGACAGCACCGTCTGATACCCTTGGGGCAGACGAGAAATATAGCTGTGGATATGGGCGGCCTTGGCGGCAGACACCACTTCCTCCATGGTGGCACCGGGTTTGCCGTAGGCAATGTTGTCAAAGATGGTGCCGTGGAACAGCCATGTATCCTGCAGCACCATGGAATAGGCTTTGCGCAGGCTGCTCCGTTTCAGCTGCCGCAGCTCTTTGCCGTCCACATAAATGCTGCCGCCGTCCACATCGTAAAACCGCATCAAAAGGTTGATGATGGTGGTCTTGCCGGCACCGGTGGGGCCTACGATGGCGGTAAGGCTGCCGGGCTTGGCGTGAAGGTTCAGTCCCTCGATGATGGGGGTGCCGGGGATGTAGGAGAAGTCCACATTTTCCAGCCGCACATCGCCCCGTACGTCGGTGAGCTCCAGGGCATCGGCAATGTCCGCAGGCTCCGGATCTGCGTCAATGAGGGTAAACACCCGCTCTGCGGCGGCAAAGGCGCTTTGCAGTTCGGAAATGATGTTTGCCACCTCATTGATGGGACCGGAGAACCGACGGGAATACTGGACAAAGCTGCTTAAATCTCCCAGTCGCACCTTGCCCAGAAGAAACAGCACCGAGCCGAAGGTGCACACCAGGGCAAGGGACAGGTTGTTGATGCAGTTGACCACAGGGCCGGTGATGGTGCCGTTGGCTTCGGCGTAGGTGTATGCCTGCACCGCTTCGGCGTTTTTCTCGTCGAACTGGCGGCAGACCTCTGCCTCCCTGCCATAGGCGCGGATGGTTTTTTGACCGGAGAGCATTTCCTCCACGAAACCGTTAAGTGCGCCCAGCTTGGCGCTGCGCCGCCGGAACAGGGGACGCACCCGCTTGGTGATGAACCGGGTGAACAGGAAGGTCACGGGAATGGTAAACAGGAACACAGCCACCAGCTGGGGGGCGATGGTCAGCATCATCCAAAGGGCCATGACCACGGTGACGGTGCTTTACAGGATCTGCAAAAGGTCGTTGGAAAGGCTTTGGTTCACCGTATCGATGTCATAGGTCAGGGTGGAAATGATGTCGCCGGTCTGGTAGCGGTCGAAGAAGCCCACGGGCAGGGCGGTCATCTTCTCAAAGACATCATGACGCATCTGCCGGGACACGGTACGGCTGAGCCGGAGCATCACCGCATGGAGGGTGTAGGACAGCGCTGAGGCGCTGATGTAGAACAGAACCATCAGTCCGGCGCACCGGAACACGGTGTCAAAGTCTACCTTTCCCGCACCCAGATCAATGGCGTTGATGGCCTGTCCGGACAGCTTGGGACCGTATAGGTTCAGTATACTGCTGGAAAGGGACAGCACCAGCGCCAGCACCACCAGCAGCCGGTTTTTGCCGATGTAGCGCCACAACCGCAGCAGGAGCTTACCGATATTCACTTTTTTCTTTTCAAATTGACGGCGGTCGCCGCTGCGTTCCATGCAGCTGAATCTGCCACCGCCGATCATACCGGGATTTGCCATTTACAGCCCCTCCTTTCCTTCGCCCATCTGGGCTTGGGCAATGGAGCGGTATTCCTCACAGGATTCCATCAGATAGGCATGGTCACCGGCACCGATGACGCAGCCATCCTGCAGCACAAGGATCAGGTCTGCGTGGCGCAGGGAGCTGACCCGCTGGGTCACCAGCACCGTGGTGGTGTTGCGGTAGTTTTCCCGCAGCGCCCTACGAAGCCTTGCGTCGGTCTGATAGTCTAGGGCGGAGGAGGCGTCGTCCAGCACAAGGATCTGAGAATCTGCCGCCAAAGCCCGGGCGATGAGAAGTCGCTGCTTCTGACCGCCGGAGAGGTTGTTGCCCCGGATCACCACCTCCGCTGCCATGCCTCCTTCCTTTTCCCAGATGAATTCCGCCTGGGCATGCTCTGCTGCTTTGGTCAGAGCGTCCTGGGGAAGCTCCCGGAAGAAGCGGATATTATGGGCAATGTCTCCCTCGGTGATAAAGTCG
>JAGAMQ010000176.1 GCA_017624645.1 Oscillospiraceae bacterium | reverse complement strand
GCTCATATCCATATTATACTGATTGTATTGATTTCCAAACAAAATAGAGGTCACAGATGCTCCCAATCGCAAAAGCTATTTACTAAGTTTAAATAACTATTGCTTTCTGCCAGATATGGTGTATAATAGTGGCAGATAGTACGCAAGATAATACGTAAGTTATTGGAGGTGTTTTCTTGAAGGATTACAAGCCGCCCTTTACGATCACAAACGAGATTTTAACCTACGTGTCGTCCATTTCCGAGAAAGTGGGTTGTATCACAGCCACCAGCAATATGGAGGCCAAGCCCCATCTGCGGAAGAACAATCGGATAAAATCCATTCACTCTTCTCTGCGAATTGAAGCAAACTCCCTCTCCCTGGGACAGGTTCGAGATGTTATTAACGGCAAGACTGTTCTTGGCGAGCAAAAGGAAATCCAGGAAGTCAAGAACGCTTATGCAGCCTACGATAAGTTGGCCGAAATCGATCCTTTCAGCATTCAGGACCTAAAGACCTTCCACGGCATCATGACTAAATACCTCGTAGATGAGTCCGGTGTGTTCCGTAGCGGCGAGGAAGGTGTCTTTAATGGCGATCAATGCATTTTTATGGCACCGCCGGCAAAGTTCGTTCCTCAGCTGATGGAATACCTGTTCACTTGGATGAAATTGTCGCAGGCAACCGTGCACCCCCTGATCCTCAGTAGTGTGTTCCATTATGAGTTTGTCTTTATCCACCCCTTCTCTGACGGCAACGGCAGAATGGCCAGACTCTGGCATACCGCGATCCTTTCCAAGTGGAAATCCGTATTTGAGTATATCCCCATTGAGAGCCAAATCGAGAAATTCCAAGAGGACTACTACAACGCAATCGCCAAATGCCACATTGACGGCGAATCCACTACCTTCATTGCTTTTATGCTGGCACAGATCGATAAGATCCTGGATGATATTTCTGTTCAGATCTCCGATGACAGTGAGCAGCTTTCAGAACACATCAAGCGTTTGTTGGATGTTATGGAGTATGATGTCCCTTACACCAGCACAGCACTGATGGAGAAACTTGGACTTAAGTCCAAGGAAGGTTTCCGCCGGAATTATTTGCATCCTGCAGTTGAGCTAAACCTAATCCGTATGACGATCCCGGATAAACCTAACAGCAGAAACCAGAGATATGTGAAACTGTAAAAATCGTATCTTGAAATCTTTATGCTTTGTAATATTAATGAACGTGGTCCACATTAAAGCATAGGGAAACAGTAAAATTACCGATGTATCACAATCTCACAAATTATCTTCAAAACTAGGAACTGGCGTTATTTATTGACATTAAGGTCTATACAAAATATAATATTTATATGTTTTGTTTGCGTAATACTATTTGAAGCCATATATTTTTCGCCAAATCACCTAGGATATTGCACAGCGTTCTCAAAATATCAAATGGGAAACTACTGTTGATAAAAAGAACGTAGGACATAACCTGATTCGCAGAGTAAGTCTTGATCAGTTCTATGCCCTTGTTGCCGGACAGTACGATGCTTTTTATCAGATGAGCATGGTGCTTCCTTCCATTATCGAAAAGGCTGTAAAAGATCTTGAAGGAAGTATCGTTCCTCGTGATACAGTTATTGACGAACTCAGGGCTATGGCGAGTGAACAGGATCTTGAATCTGACGATCTGGCAATTGCGATGGCTGCATATATGCTCGGATTTGGAACTTACGAAGGATTTTCTAAATAAAGCAATCCAATAAATCTATTTCTAAACACATGGTAAGGAAGTGAAAACATGAGAAAAGCTTTGGTTGTTGGCATAGATAATTATGCCCAATGCCCTCTTAATGGCTGTTGCAACGATGCCGATGCCGTTGCAAAAATTCTGGAATCTAATGCAGACGGCTCTCCTAATTTTTCTGTGAAATTAGAAAAGAATGTTAGTTCTAAAGCTAATTTACGACAGTTAATTGAAGAGTGCTTTTCTGGCGATGCCGACATAGCATTATTTTATTACTCTGGACACGGCCATATTGATTCTGTTGGCGGTTATTTGGTTACACCGGATTTTTCAAACTATGATTTCGGTGTTTCACTTCAAGATATTCTGTCAATTGCCAATTCATCTCGTTGCAGAGATAAAATCATTGTCTTAGATAGTTGTTTTTCTGGGTTTATGGGCAGTGTAAATACAACCGGGCAAAGTACTGCTATAATAAATGAGGGTGTAACCATTTTAACTTCCAGCCGTTCGTCTGAAACATCTATGGAAGTAAATGGACACGGACTTTTCACCTCGTTGTTATTAGAAGCTTTGTCTGGCGGAGCGGCGGATATCACAGGGCATATTACGCCTGGCGGAATATATGCATATATTGATAAAGCATTAGGTCCATGGGAACAGCGCCCTGTATTCAAAACAAACGTAACACGATTTACATCATTACGTAATGTTATTCCCCAAGTAGATATATCTACTATTCGGAAGATCTGTACTTATTTTGTTGATGAAAACTCAGAACTTGCGATGGATCCTTCTTTTGAACCGACGAATGACCAAAGTGTAATTCACGAGGTTGTTAAACCGTATGCAAACCCTACCAATACGAAGATTTTTGCAGATTTGCAAAAACTTGAGGGTATTGGTTTGGTTGTTCCGGTTGGAGAAGAACACATGTATTTTGCAGCAATGAACTCAAAATCATGCGCTTTGACGTCTATCGGAAAACAATATTGGAGATTAGTCCACAACAAGCTCATTTAACGAAGGAGGGAAACAAATGGCAAAAACGCGTTCGTTTATCAGTTTTGATTATGACCATGATTCCGACTTAAAAACTCTGTTGGTAGGTCAAGCAAAAAATTCTGATTCTCCATTTGAAATTACGGATATGTCAATAAAAGAGGCGGTTGCTAAGGACTGGAAAGAAAATGCTCGTCGCAGAATTAAAGGGTGCGATGTAGTTATTGTGATTTGTGGTAAGCAGACCAATACGGCAACGGGTGTTAGTGCAGAAGTAAAAATCGCACAGGAAGAAAAAATCCCTTATTTTCTTTTGTGGGGACGTTCTGGCGAAACATGTGTTAAGCCTACCGCAGCAAAAGATTCGGACAAAATTTACAAGTGGACTTGGGATAACCTTAAGCTCTTGATTGGAGGAGCACGATGATAAAAGTTTTCATCTCACATAAACGGGAAGATTCTTACGCCGCTAACAAGATTGCTAATGAACTCAAGGCACTAAATGTGCCATATTATCTTGACATTCTTGATTATAGTGTAACAAGAAGTGGAAAAGAACTAACAGACCATATCAAGCGAAATTTGAATGATTGCACAGATATTATTGTTGTAATGTCTGAATCTACAAGATATTCACAATGGGTTCCCTTTGAAGTAGGAATGTCCGCCCAAAATGATATGCCTACAGCGACATTTTTACAGGAAAGCGTATCACTTCCAGACTTCTTGGTATATTGGCCTCGTCTAAAGCAACCAAGTGATATAAGAAAGTACATTGCTGCCCGTAATGAGGTTCAACGCGAATATGCTTCTAAATATTTGTTTGAATCGGCTGAAATCCGCAGGTCACAGACGGCAAGGTTTTATGATGTACTTAAGCAAAGATTGTAACGAGATATTCATTTTGCGCAATTCCCGTGGCAACAGTATGGCAACAAAAAATCAGATAGCCTCTACTGTCTGAATAATGGAAATAATCCTAAGACCTTGAGCTAAATCCCATAAGCAAATCTGTTTAAGATTTATTTTTCAGGAGCGAGTGGGAGTAACTTAATTTTATATTCTATGCCATTTGAGCGTGATGGTTATTTAAACCATCACGCTCATATCCATATTATACTGATTGTATTGATTTCCAAACAAAATAGAGGTCACAGATGTTGCCAAACACAAAATCTATTTACCATTTTTAAATAACTGTTGATTTTGGTAATTAGAGTGGGTATAATTGAGCAAGAGGTGGTCACATGAAAACATATACAATCATCGGCGGCGTCAACGGTGTTGGCAAATCCAGTTTCACCGGTGTTCTGAAAGAGCGAACAACAGATCTGGGCGTTATTATTGATGTTGACAAAATTACAGCAGAACTTGGCGGCAATCCCCTTGCCGGCGGCAAGGCTGCTCTAACCACGATCCGTAATTGCATTAATCGTAATGTATCCTTCACGCAGGAGACCACCCTTTCCGGTTACAAGACGGAAGCCACCGCAAAGGAAGTTAAAGAGCTGGGTTACCATATCAGAATGTTCTATGTGGGTCTAGACACCCTGTCTGAAAGTCTTGTGCGAATCGACAACCGGGTCAAGCGCGGTGGACACAACATCCCGAAAGACGATGTGCAGCGTCGTTTCGCTGGTCGTTGGGAAGCTGTCGCAAAGGTTCTTCCTTACTGCGACGAAGCAGAGTTTTACGATAACGATAACGGTTTTGTAAAAGTAGCAGAGTATTGCAATGGCGAATTGCGAACCGTCGGTAATCATATACCTAATTGGCTATCCGAACTGCAGAATCATCTGAAACCCTGACCAACTTTTGACCAACAAAAGTCTGGTAAAAGAAAATAACTGGTATGATAGCACTATATCTCGCACGCTAATATACCAGTGACCACTACATATCTACAAAGCCAAAAATCCCCCATCGAGTGGGAATAAATCCTCTTGCAACCGCGGTAGCTAGCTGACGCAGGTGCCCGTGACCAAGGAATATATCGCTCACTGCAAGGGACCCCCGAAAAATCCCCCTCCGACGGAGGGGGATTTTTGACCGTATTTATGGAGACCACCGCTGACACTACAGATGGTTTTACAGCTTCAATGCTTTGTCCAAAATGGCATGGGCGATGCTTTGCTTGGACTGCAGGGGAAGCTCCTGCACTCCCTCTTTGGTGATAAGGGTAATAATGTTGGTGTCCACACCGAAGCCGGCACCCTCCTGCTTCAGATTGTTGGCGCAGATCATGTCCACATTTTTCTTCTGCAGCTTGGCGCGGCTGTTTTCCAGCATGTCCCTGGTTTCCATGGAGAAGCCGCAGATTACCTGTCCTTCCCGGCGATTTGCACCCAGCCATGCCAGAATGTCCGTGGTGCGCGTCAAGGGGATGCTCAGGTCGCCGTCGCGCTTCTTCATCTTGTCGTCGCTGTAGTCCGCGGGGGTATAGTCCGCCACGGCCGCCGCTTTGAAGATGTAGTCGGCTTTGGGGGCGTACTGTGCCACTGCCTCAAACATATCCTGCGCCGACACAGTGTTTACCACCTGCACAAAGGCCGGGAGCCTAGCACTCACCGCACCGCAGACCAAAATGACCTCTGCGCCCCGGAGCATGGCAGCTTCGGCAATGGCGCAGCCCATTTTGCCGGTGGAATGATTGGTAAGGTATCGGACAGGATCCAATGACTCCTGGGTGGCACCGGCAGTTACCAGCACCGTTTTTCCTGCCAGATCGTGGGGCATTGCTATCTCCCGGAGGATGTGCTGCACAAGCACCTCCGGCTCCGGAAGCTTTCCGGCACCCACCGCGCCGCAGGCAAGCCTGCCGGATGCGGGGGTGATCACCTGCCAGCCGTACTTACGCAGCAGCTGAAGATTATCCTGTGTCACAGGATTCTCGTACATATTGGTATTCATTGCCGGGGCAATGAGCTTGGGGCATTTGCAGGCAAGGACCGTGGTGGTGAGCATATCGTCTGCCTGCCCGTGGGCAAGCTTTGCGCACACATTGGCGGTAGCCGGGGCGATGATCACCAGATCCGTCCTCTGAGCAAGGGAAATATGCTCCACCTGATGCACAAAATTCCGGTCAAAGGTATCGATCATGGTACGGTTGCCGGTGAGCTGCTCAAAGGTCAGGGGGGTGATAAACTCTGTGGCATTTTTGGTCATCACCACTTCCACACAGGCATGGAGTTTTACCAGGGCAGATGCCAGTGCCGCCGCCTTATACGCAGCGATTCCTCCGGTAACTCCCAAGAGTACGGTTTTTCCCTTCAGCATAGCAATTCCTCCTCAGAAGGATGTCTTTCTCATATTATAGTCTTAAATCAGCGCCGTGTAAAGTCAGAAATTCATCTTGCAATCAAAGGGTTTCTTCTATATAATAAAGTTGCCCGAAGAGAAAAGATTGTGCTGTATCCGCAAGTGCGGAACGGTAACAGGAGGTAACTGAATATGAAAACGAAACCCTTTGACACCCATAAACTGGTGCTGTTGGCAATGCTCAGCGGTATTCTGCTCATTATGTCCTTCACCCCTTTAGGGTATTTGAACATTGGACCCCTGGCCATTTCCCTGAACATGATCCCGGTAGCCATCGGAGCCGTGACCCTCGGCCCGACAGGCGGTGCTTTCCTGGGTGCTGTGTTTGGAATCACCAGCTGTTTGCAGTGTGTGGGCATCGGCGGAACCAGCGCCATGGGCGTGATCCTGTTTGAGATCAGTCCGGTGCTGACCATTCTTCAGCGCTTTGCCACCCGCCTGCTGGCAGGCTGGCTCACCGGCGTTATTTACCGGGGACTGCGTAAGCTATTGCACAGCTACGCCGTCTTTGCCGTAGGCTTTTGCGCCGCCCTGTTGAACACCGCGTTCTTTATGACAGCCCTTGTGCTCCTGTTCGGTCATACCGAATATCTGCAGGGGCTCATCGCTGGCAGAAACGTTCTGGTTTTCATCGTCACCTTTGTAGGCATCAACGCACTGGTGGAAATGCTGGCCGCCACCGTCATCGTAGGCGCTGTGTGCAAAGCGCTGGAAAAGCTCAAAATGATCGGAGGATAACCCTATGCTCCTTGCCATCGACATCGGTAATACCAACATCGTCATAGGCTGTATCCGGGATGACGAGATCCTCTTCAAAGCCCGCATCGCCACCGACCGTTCCCGCACTTCTGACCAATACGGCGTGGAGATCATGAATATGCTGCAGGCCTTTGGCGTCTGCAAAGATGACATAGAGGACTGCATTATTTCCTCCGTGGTTCCCCCGGTGTTCAATTCCGTAAAGACCGGTGTCATCAAGGTCATCGGTAAACAACCTATGGTTGTGGGGCCGGGACTGAAAACGGGTCTTAACATCCACGTGGATGTGCCCTCCCAGGTGGGCAGCGACCGCATCGTCATTGCCGTGGCTGCTTTGGATGAATATGCCGCGCCCCTGATCCTGATGGATCTGGGTACGGCCACCACCATTGAGGTGATCGAGCCGGAGAATGTGTATATTGGTGGCGTAATTTTCCCCGGTGTAAAAACATCTTTGGACGCGCTGATCAGCCGTGCGGCACAGCTTCCGGGCATCTCTCTGGATAAGCCGAAGAATGTCATCGGAAAAAACACCGTGGACTGTATGCGCAGCGGTATGATGTACGGCACTGCCGCCATGCTCGACGGCATCATTGACCGTATGGAGCAGGAACTGGGACACCGCTCCACACTGATCGCCACCGGTGGCATGGCACAGTTTATCGCCCCCCTTTGCAAGCATCCCATCATTTTGGAAAAGGATCTGCTTTTGAAGGGTCTGAACATTATCTATAAAAAGAACAAAAAACCGTGACCGGAGAATCCCTGAACAAACCCCAGGACCGTTTCGTTTGAATTTGTGCAAATCTGTACTTCTTACAAATAAGAAAAGTGAGACCCCACTTGGGGTCTCACTTTTCTTGGTACGAGTTGTTTTATAGGATTTAAGTAAAAAGCTAGTAGTACCAACGGTTTTTACAATCGGCAAATAGTACTTGTCTTGATATACATGCGATTTCTGTATCGCAACTACGACAAATTTGGTTTGTTTTGCTTCATGCAGAGCACGGCTTTTATACCATGCTTTCGGGGGCTAGCAGCCTATCGATTTCTTTTGCAGACAGAATCTGTTTGCTTTTGAGAACTTCCCGTACGGATTCTCCCGTAGCGATTGCGGCCTTAGCAATATCCGCAGAATCTTTATACCCAAGCTTAGGACAAATTGCGGTGATGACACCTACAGAGCCATCTACCAACTCCCGGCAACGTTCAGGATTTGCGGTAATTCCCACTATGCAGTTATCCACAAATGTCTCTACTGCTCCGTTTAATACCACCAGAGATTCAAACAACTTGTGGTAAAGTACGGGCTCAGCATAATTCAGTTCCAGCTGTCCCGCTTCTGCAGCCATGGTAATGGTCATATCGTTGCCGATGATACAGAATGCAGCCTGACTCATAACCTCAGGTATCACGGGATTGACTTTTCCTGGCATGATAGAAGATCCGTTCTGCATGGGAGGGAGATTGATCTCCTCAAAACCGCAACGGGGACCGGAGGACATCAAACGCAGATCATTTGCTATTTTGGAACAAGATATGGCACAGGTTTTTAGTGTTGCAGACACATAGGCAAAAGAATCCAGATTTTGTGTGCCGTCCACCAGATCCCCTGCTTTTTTCAGCGGCAACTGGCAGATTTTTGACAGCGTAGGTGCCAATTGTTCTATGTAGGCAGGGTTAGCGTTTAGCGCGGTGCCAACAGCAGTACCGCCTAAGTTGATGGCGTACATCTCCTCTAATGCCCGCTCCATTCGTTCTATATCACGGGAAATAGCTCTGCTGTAGGCGCCAAATTCCGACCCCAAACGGATGGGTACTGCATCTTGCATTTGGGTGCGTCCCATTTTAATTACGTTATGGAATTCCTGTTCTTTTACTAACAAGGCATCACGTAGATGCGAGATTTGTGCGATTACTTTTTTGAGCAGTTTAGTAGTGGTCAGCTTTGCCGCTGTGGGGATCACATCATTGGTAGATTGCGCGTGATTAACGTGGTCATTCGGGTGAATGATGGAATAGTCACCTTTTTCACCCCCCAAAATCTCAATTGCACGGTTGGCAATGACCTCGTTGGCGTTCATGTTGGCAGTTGTACCGGCGCCTCCCTGAATGGGATCACAAAGGAATTGGTCATGAAGCTTGCCACTGATAATCTCATCACAGGCAGCGATGATGGCATCTCGTTGGACAAGATCCAATTCTTCTACGGCATGGTTGCAAATGGCACAGGCTTTTTTTATCTGTGCCATCGAGATAATAAACTCCGGATGCAGCCGATGCCCGGTAATTCTGAAATTCTCCGCGCCGCGCAGAGACTGTACGCCGTAGTAAGCATCTGCAGGAATGTGGCGGGTGCCGATCGAATCCGATTCAATACGCATATTCATAGTGGTATTTCCTTTCTGCAATCAAAACTGTGTAGCAAGTGCATTATAACGCAAATCTTGCAAAAGTCAATACCACACGAAATAAATCCTGCAAATTTTGCCTGACAGGATTTTGAGACATATACTTGAAATAACCGAATATACAAAACTAGACAAGTCTCAGCAAAAATTGGCGGTGATTTTTAGTGAAGAGTGAATAGTGAAAAGTGAAAAAGTAAAATCGGCAATCCTCTGTCGAGAATTGCCGATTTTTGGTCCAAGTGGCGAGACTCGCGTCATTCTTGGCATCACTGCCGGTTTGCGGTGCCCGAAAAAATCATCGGGCTTACACTGTACCTCGATTTTTTTGACCGCTGCACACAAACCGCCCTGCTGCATCTGCCACCGGCAGCGCAGGGCGGTTTGGCCCAAAGCAGGTACCCTGCTTTGCTCACAGGATGCCGCGACTGGAGTTTGTCACGATAAACGAAACACCCAAAACCCACAAAAAGTGGATTTTGGGTGTTTGGTCCGAGTTGTTTTATAGGATTCAAGCAAAAAGTGAGTAATACCAACGGATTTTGCAATCAATAAACAGTACATTTCCAATTTTTAATTCAATTTGCACCTGAATGGACAACAAACAAAACAGTTAGAACCCTCTTGACACACCCTATTTAATAGGGTATAATATGGGTACAAAAGAGAAACAGGAGAAACAGAATGACGAGATTATTTGTTGAATTGCCAATTTTTCGTTCCAGATGGAAGGACATGGGGCTGAATGATGATGACTTGAAACGCTTGCAGGAGGAACTGCTGGCAGACCCCAAAATCGGTGCGGTTATGCGCGGAACCGGTGGCGTGCGGAAAATGCGGTTTGCTTTCGAGCAAAGAGGTAAAAGCGGTAGCGTTCGTGTGATCTATGTTGATTTTGAGGTTTACGAGAAAATTTTCTTGATAACGGCATATCCTAAGAATGAAAAAGACAATCTGACAGACGCAGAAAGAAACGAAATTAAGCAAATGATTCACGCACTTGAGGAGCAGCTAAAAGAAAACGCAAAGTGAGGAGGGTGCAATATGAGCCTTTTTGATGATATTAAAACCGGTCTTGGTCAGGCAATCGAATATGAGAAAGGAAATTTGAAGGCCAAAACGACCATTTTGACAGTTGAGCCTGTTGAATCCTTCGAGCCTGATGAAATTCGCTCGATCCGAAACAGCACAGGCTTGACACAGATCATGTTTGCCAAATACATGGGTGTGTCGGTCAAGACTGTAGAAGCATGGGAAGCCGGGCGGAATCATCCGGAAGGCGCAGCTTGTAGATTGCTTTCTATGACCCGTAGCGATCCCGCTTTCCCCCAAAAATCCGGTATTGTGACCGCGGTAGCAAGACAATAAGGAAGATAATAAATTAAGCATCGCTGAAATACGCGATGCTTAATTTATTGTAAATCATATCTACTGGTCATATATGTGTGTATGTGTGCGGTGGTTATGGTTAGGACAAAATTCGCGTGAAAAACAAATTCTATTATGCAAACGCATAGAATGGTTAATCACTATTACTGTGTTGCGCAACCATAATCTGCTATAGAAAAGGAGATCAAAAATGTTTGAATTATTAGTGTTAGTATTGTTTGGATGGCTGTTTGTATCAGCAATACGCTTGATTTTTAAGGCAGCCTGGGGACTGGCGAAAATAGCGGCTATTATTCTGATTATTGCTGCGTTTCCGACATTAATAGGCGTGTTGATGATTGCCGGAGGAATTGCTTTGTTGATCCCGGTTGCTTTAATAGGCGTTGCATTTGGAATATTGAAAGGTTGTATTTAATCGGTACGATATGCGGGTTGCAAGTTAAAATAGTATATGGTATAATTTAGGAAAACCTGTCGAATCACACGCGAGAAAAACAAGTAGTGTTGTGGAGTATCCTCACAACATTTCAAAAGGAGAGAGATAGATGGAAAAATTTAAAGAAACCATTAAGAACCTAAGCAAAACGACTAGGTATCTGCTTTTGGGCGTAATCGCGGCAATTCTGGTTGCGGTTTTATTACTCATAGTCTTTTCCGGATCCGGTGATGTTACGATCAGTGTTGAGACATCTCTTAAGGAGATGATTACCAGTTCCCAGTTACGGACAGCTGAGTATACCTACAACTCGATTGCAGAAATTAAAGACGGAGATACGACAAAGTATTATGTCTCCTACAAAGGAACTGTTAGCGCTGGTTTCGATTTTGAGAAGGTTGAAATTGTACGTGATGGTGGTGTGATTCGTATTGTTGTTCCTGATGTAGATATTCTCGAGGTAGTCGTTGATCCGGGACTGGATTACATATTTATCAAGAAAAAGTATGACACGGAGACGACCTATGCTGAAGCTACCGCAGCCTGCAAGCAAGATCTGCGTGAAAAAGCAGAGGCGAATGAAACTCTGTTGAAGACTGCGCGGGAAAGCGCAAAAGATACGCTTATGGCACTGATAAAACCCTTTGAAAGCCAACTTAATGAAGGCGAATCTTTTGAAATTGTGTTTGATACAGGAAAGGAGGCTGGTGAACAATGAAACGAGTAGTTGCTATTGTGCTGTTGGTGGTAGCACTGTGCGGCCTTTCCGCCTGCTCCCAAAAGAAGGCTGAAGACCTTCGCGTGGAAGATATTCGCGCGATTTGTGAACTGGCTACTTTGGAGTGTTATTATAACAATGTCGCAAAGATTGAAAAAGAAGCAGATAACATTTTTCAGGTTGATCGCACTATGTGGATCGAGTACGAAGGCAAAGCTACAATCGGCATTAAAATGAGCGATGTTGTTATTGAAATTGCCGGAGATACTGTGAGCATTAAGATGCCTGCCGCTGAGGTATTGTCTACGGATTATACATTTATGGAAGATTCGTATGTCGCTTCGTCTGACGGCTGGATTTGGCCCAACAATATCTCCACAGAGGAACAGCAGGCGGGTGTAATTGAAGGCCAGGAAGCAATGAAGGAGGCCATCAATGACAACAAGGGATTGTTCCTTAAAGCGGAAGATAGAGCCAAAGAACTGATTGAGAACTATATCACAAAGCTTGGCGAAGTAGCAGGCAAGGAATACACAATCGAGTGGACTAAATAATTAGGTTTCAATGTAATATAAACGGGCATAGGTCAAGAAGTTTGTATTTCTGACACTGTGCCCGTTTTGTATAAAGAAGTGGTGCCTGACATAGGCGCTCATATTGTGCTTAAAAAGAAAGAGTAGTCATAACGAAATCCGTTATGACTACTCGCTTGGTGCGGATGACAGGACTCGAACCTGCACGGCTACGCCAGAGGAACCTAAATCCACCGAGTCTACCAATTCCACCACATCCGCATGAATTGCATGTGTTATTTTATCACAGGGAGGCGGGATTGTCAACGGATGCTTCCGGGCCAAAAAACTCCCGCAGAGCAGCACGGTATTCCTCCGGTGCCACAGGATAGCTTAAGCCGTGACCGGCGCCGGAAACGATCACCAGCTTTTTCCGGGAAGCGCAGGCCTCATAGCAGCTGACACTCATCTCACAAGGCACATAGGCATCGGCATCTCCATGGAAAAAGATCACAGGCACCTTGCACCGGCGCATTGCCTCCCGGGGGGAGTTTTCTTCCAGATCGAAGCCGCCGAAAAGCTTTGCACCCAGCCGCACAAAGGGATAGCTGAGCCCCACAGGCAAACCCATCTGCCGGATCACCTCCCGGATGATTTCCCGGGGGGAACTGTAACCGCAGTCTGCCAAAATACCTGTCACATTGGCAGGAAGCGGCTCGCCACCTGCCATCATCACCGTAGCGGCACCCATGGAGATGCCGGTGAGAATGATCTTCACCTCCGGTCCGAAATGTGACACCATAAAATCCACCCAGGCAAGGCAGTCCCTATGCTCACGGATGCCAAAGGTGATCACATTACCCTCACTGCTGCCGCTGGCCCGCTGATCCACCAGCAATGCACTTCTTCCCAGCTTAAGACACCGCTGAACGCCCCCGGAGAGGTCCCGTTCTGCCGTGCCCCGGTAGCCGTGGACCATCAGCTCGATGGGCGCACCGGGGGCGTACTCATAAAACTTGCCCCGCAAAGTCAGTCCGTCAAAGGACCGGATGGCAAAATGCTCCTGAGGCAGGAGTCGTGCCTCCCGGATCCATTTTTCCATATTTTCCCGGTAGGGGTCATAAATCTCTCCCTCCGGAGTCTCGATGGTTTCCGGATCCCAGTTCTCCCGGTCCGGTACATAAAACGCCATTCGGAAGCAGCCGTAGGAAACACCCAAAAGGACCAACGCCAGCACTGCCAGACCTGCCAAACACCAAATCATATTCTCCGCTCCTCCTCATGATACTCCGATTGTACCACTCAGACACCCCTATGCACAAGAAGGAATAAAAGGTGCTGCCCGTAAGGCAGCACCTTCTTTCCGTTAATCGTCGATTTCTTTTTCCTGATGGAGGATCTTTCCGGTGGTGGCATCCAGCACGAAACTGTACTCCGTACGTCCTGCTTCAAAATCCACTTCCCATACAGAGGTCCCTCTTTCCCGATCCAGTTCCGCATCCAAGTCCCGGATGTCAACTTCTTTGACACCGGCGGCTTTCAGCGCCGCATCAATGGCCTCCTGTCGGGTCAACAGCGCAGGTTGGGTGGCTTGCGCAACGTTTTGCTCCGGTGTCTGCTCCACCGGGAGCTGTGGTGCCGGCTGTGACTTGGCCGCGACGGACTCTGTCCCCGTTGCAGTGCAGGCAGACAGAGCCAGCACCAACATAACTGCAGTCAAAATAGCGGTCAACTTCATAACATTCTCCCCTTTCCTTTGTAAAGGACGTTTTGTCAAAGCACCAGACTGGGCGGCGCATACACCCGGGCAGCATACTCCTGATCCAGCAAATACAGCCCCTTGGGATCCTGCCCGAAGAGTTTGTATCGGCTGATCATGGTGTCGGCAGAATCCTCTTCCTCCATCTGCTCATCCACAAACCAGTCCAGGAATTTCATGGTGCGGTAATCCTTATCCTCATGGGCCTCGTGGTAGATGTTGTTAATGAGGGCGGTGACATACCGCTCATGCTCCGCTGCCACCTCTAGGGGTTCCAGCACCGTGGCAAAGGTTTTATCCGGCCTGCCGATGGCTTCCAACGTCACCTTCAGTCCGTTGTTTTGCATATACTTCATAAAGAGCAAGGCGTGATCCCGCTCTTCCTGTGCCTGCACCATGTAGTAGTTGGCGTAGCCATCCAGGTCCATGGTGTCATAATAGTTTGCCATGGAAAGATACAGATATGCACTGTAAAATTCCTTATTGATCTGATCGTTCAGCAATGCTGCAATTTTTTCATTCATAGGGTTAATTCCTTTCAATCATCAATTTTCCGCAACAGCGGGGGATCACCTGTCCCTTTTCAAGGTGCAGGGTCTTGTGGCAAATGGGGCAGTAAACATCACATTCCTTTTCTGCCCGTTCAACGCCTATGAGGCCGCTTCTCAGTTCCATAAATTTCCTCCATTTATAGCAAAGCCGCCGGTTCCCGGTTTCGGGAACCGGCGGTAGATGTCATCGTCGGTTATATTACTTGAAGTAACGCTCCAGCAGACCCTTCAGAGCCACGCCGTGGCGAGCTTCGTCCCGGGCCATCTCATGGACGGTGTCATGGATGGCATCCAGACCATTGCGCTTAGCGCAGGAGGCCAGGTCGAACTTGCCCTGGGTCGCGCCGAACTCGCAGTCCACACGCCATGCCAGGTTATCCTTGGTGGTGGCCTTCATGTTGGGCTCCAGATCCTCGCCCAGCAGCTCTGCAAACTTGGCGGCATGCTCTGCCTCCTCGTAGGCTGCCTTCTCCCAGTACAGGCCGATCTCGGGGTAACCCTCCCGGTGAGCGATCCGTGCCATGCAAAGGTACATGCCCACCTCGCTGCACTCGCCGTTAAAGTTGGCCATGAGCTGATCGAAGATATACTTCTTGTCTTCCTCGGAGATATCGGGGTTATTCTTCACGGTCTGGGCATACACGCCGTACTCATGCTGAGCGGCCAGCTTCTGCTCGCCCTTCTGCTCTACGAACTTGGAAGCGGGCACCTTGCAAACGGGGCAGGTGAAATCCGCAGCCAGCTCCTCGGCGGTGTGTACGTAACCACAAACACTGCAAACATACTTCTTCATAATCATTTCCTCCAAATTTTCATTTGTTATGATTTTATTTTATCTAGGGGCAGGTTATTCCTGCTCTTCAAACTGGTCGGGACCTACACTGCACAGAGGGCACTCGTAATCCTCAGGCAGCTCGTCACCCTCGTAGACATAGCCGCAAACGGTGCAAACATACTTCTTCATGCTGATTCACCACTTTCCTTTCTTTGATAACATTCCCGGCACAACCCGGTAAATGTGAGCTGACAGCTTTCTACCCTGCCGCCGCAGGCTCCTGTGGCCGCTGCATTTAATTCCGGACCGACCTGAACCTCATGGAGGTCTGTCACCGCGCCGCAGTGGGTACAGATGAAGTGGACATGGGGGCAGGTGTTGCCGTCGTACCTCTCTACACCCCGGACGGTGGCTACCGACATCACCAGACCCTGTTCCTTAAAAAGATTCAGATTCCGGTACACCGTGCCCATTGCCAGATCCGGGATCTGGGGCTTGAGCTGGGCGTATATGCTCTCGGCGGAGGGATGGGCTGTGGAGCATTGCAGGCAATGCAGGATGGCATCGCGTTTTTTGAAATGCTTGGCAGATGGTGCCATGTCATCACCTGTCTTTCTAATTGAGAATAATTCTTATTTACGTCCATAGTATAGCATGCCACAATTCCCTTGTCAACACTTTTTTCAAAAAATTTTCCCAATTTCATACCCATGCACAAAAACATAAGCTTTTATAAAGTTTTACTGGCAGTTTTCCTTTTCTTGTTTTATAATGGTTTTATAGCTACAAGGAGGAATTCCCTATGAAAAAACTGTTTTCTCTCACGCTGGCAGCAAACCTTGTACTGGGTCTGTGCGCCTGTAACACCTCCGTGGGGAAGGAAAACGTCGGTTTCCGGGTAGGCTACGGCAGTACCGTTACCACCCCCGAGGAAGATCTTTATCTGATGGGCTACGGCAACGACACAGGGCGCAAATCTCAGGGTGTACTCACTGACCTGTATGCCACCTGTGTTGCCATCACCGACGCCCAGGGAAGCACTGTGCTGCTGTACGGTCTGGACATGATGAAGATGGAGGGAGTGCTGGCAGACGCTTTCATCGGTGCCATTTCCGAAGCCACCGGCGTTCCTAAAGACAACATTCTCCTGTCCGCTTCCCACAGCCACTCCACACCCTCTTTGGGCAACAGCTACGGTCTTAACTCCACCTACGGTCAGTTATATCAGAAAAAGCTGGTAGAGGCTGCCAAGGCAGCTATGGATGACCGGGCTGCCGCCGAGATCCGGATCGGCTCCAGACCGGTGGACCGGATGAACTTCGTCCGTCACTACACCACTGACACCGGAGTTGTCATAGGCGACAATTTTTCTTCCGGCGGCTACTCCAGTCTCACAGGGCACACCACCCAGTCCGACAGGCAGCTGCAGCTGGTGCACTTTGTCCGGAGCGACAGGAAGGACATCGTCATGGTCAACTGGCAGGGCCACCCCACTTTGTCCAGCACCAGCATGGTTGGTGCCGAAGACAAGAAATTTCTGGTCTCTGCCGACTATGTGGGTATCTGCCGCCAGTACATCCAGGAGGCACTGGCCTGCCATGTCTCCTTCTATCTGGGCGCTTCCGGCAATCTCAACGCCTACAGCCGCATCAAATCTGAGAACATAGACACTGACTATAAAAAGTACGGGAAAAATCTGGGAGCGCAGGTGGTGGCAGGTCTTGCAGAACTGAAGCCCACCGAAGCTGCCGCCCTGAAGGCCCAGCGCACCGACTTTGCCGTAGAGCTGCCCAGCGGCGGCGACGGCACTGTGGAGCTGAATGTATACACTATGGGTGAATTGGCTTTTGCTTCCGTTTCCTACGAGATGTTCGATACCAACGGCATGACCGTGAAAAACGAGTCTCCCTTTGCACTGACTATGATGATCACCATGGCCAACGGCTATCAGAACTATGTCCCCGCGGACAACGCCTTTGACTACCCCAGCTGCTACGAGGTCCGTTCCACCCGGTTCGTCCGGGGCACCGGCGAAGCCGTTGCCGAGGAACTGGTCCGCCAGCTGAAGGAAATGAAGGACTAACCCCTGAACCACCAAGAAGCGTGCTGCTTTGGGCAGCACGCTTCAGAGTGTCAAAAAAGCCGCCAATCGTCAAAAAGCAGCATATGATTACGCGTTCTGATACAGCCTTCTTTTTGTCTGGAATATGGTAAAAAGCTTTTATTTTTAACGGATAAGTCAGCCGAAAACACTTGCTGCGCAAGG
>JAGAMQ010000175.1 GCA_017624645.1 Oscillospiraceae bacterium | reverse complement strand
TGCTTTGTTTTGGAACAGGGTGATTATATCCTTCGGCTGGGTAATGGCTCCCGAAATACCAAACCGGTGTGCATTGTATCGCTGGCAGAAACGGCCATTGTCTCCCGCCATGATTCGATTTGCTCCCCCATAGTATCTATCGAAGAGCTGAATGCCCCCTTTACACGGGAAGATTTGCCGGAACTGCTCCGTGTAACGCTTCCGGCAAGTTCTATTCAAACCATCACCCACACCTACGGAACCCCCGCTGCCCCAAGCGATCCGAAAGTAACCGCTTTTTTAGACAGCCTCTCTTTGGAAGAAATGACCGACATTGTAGTGGGTATCGGTATGTTCGGCGGAAAGACCTGCTTTACCCTGCCCGGCGCCGTGGGCAACACCACCTCCAAATTCTGGGACAGAGGGCTTGCCAACGTGGCTCTGTGTGACGGTCCTGCCGGACTTCGTCTCCAAAAACGTTCCACCGTAACGGCAAAAAATCAGGTCAAGCCTGTGGAAATGGCCATGTCTGTATTCGAAGCCTTCCCCGGCTTTGTGAAGAAGTTTATGACCGGAGATCCCGAAAAAGAGCCTGTCATTTATCAGTATGCCACCGCATTCCCGGTAACCAACGCCTTGGCCCAAACCTGGAACACCGCACTGATGCGGCAAGTTGGCAAGGCCGTTGCCAGAGAAATGCGGGAATATGGCTGTACCTACTGGCTGGCACCGGCCGTGAACATTCACCGAAATCCGCTGTGCGGCAGAAATTTTGAATATTTCTCTGAAGATCCCTATCTTTCCGGTATTATGTCAACTGCTTTGATTCAGGGTGTTCAGCAGGAAGACGGCTGTTATGTGACCGTAAAGCATTTTGCCTGCAACAATCAGGAGGACAACCGAAACTTCATGTCCAGTAACCTATCCCAACGGGCCCTGCGGGAGATTTATCTGAGGCCCTTTGAGTATGCTGTCCGGCGGGGCGGTGCCAAGGGAATTATGACTTCCTACAACAAGGTCAACAGCATCTATGCCCCCAACAGCTACGATCTTTGCACCAAGGTATTGCGCAACGAATGGGGTTTTGACGGTGTGGTCATGACTGACTGGTTCTCCACCAACCGCGGGCAGGCGGACAATGCCCTTGCCATGCAGGCTGGCAACGATCTGATCATGCCCGGCGGTGAAAGCTTCAAAAAAGCCATTATTCGGGGTGTTAAGACCGGTAAGATCCAGGAAGAAGATGTGCGCAGGTGCTGCGGCAACGTAGTAAATGCCATTTTCGGCAGCCGCACCCAAAAAGAATACTTGAAATAACCAGAGGCAACAATATGGAAGATTTTAAAAACTTGACAGAAGTACAGACCGACTCTCAGGAGATTTTTGACGGTGTGATCCTGCATGTATTTAAAGATACCGTGCAGCTTCCCAACGGCAAGCCTGCCACCAGAGAAGTGATCCGCCATGTAGGCGCTGTGGGTGTGATCCCCGTTACCGACGATGGTAAGGTCATCGTAGAACGGCAGTTCCGTTACCCCTTGAATCGGGTAATCACGGAAATTCCCGCCGGCAAGCTGGACAGCTTCACGGAAGACAGGCTTTCCGCCGCCAAGCGGGAACTGGAAGAGGAAACCGGCTACACTGCTAAAGAGTGGATCAGCATGGGTGATTACTTCCCCACCCCCGCCTACTGCGATGAACGGATCACCCTGTATCTTGCCCGGGGATTGGAACAGGGTAAGCGGCATTTGGATGAGGATGAGTTTCTGAATTTCGAGGCCATTCCCCTTGCTGCGCTTGTGGCAGATGTGATGGAAGGTCGCATCACCGACGGCAAGACGCAAGTTGCCGTGCTGAAAGCTGCCCGCCTGTTTGGATTATGATCGATCATTCCCCCTTCACCCGGAAAGGCAGCGGCAAAAATGCTGTCCTGCTGATCCATGGTATTGCCGGTTCTCCCGGCCATTTCCGTGAGCTGATCCCCGCCATACCGGAAACCTATTCCATATATAACATTCTTTTGGACGGGCACAGCGGTAAGGCAGAAAACCTCGGCCGCAGTTCCATGAAAAAATGGAAAGCACAGGTGCAAGCCACCCTTGCCGAAGCGTTCAATAGCCATGAAAAAGTGGTGATCGTAGCTCACTCCATGGGTACGCTCTTTGCCATTCAGGCAGCTATTGATCATCCGGACAACATCCCCTGTCTGTTTTTGCTGGCTGTTCCTACCCGACCCTGGGTGCGTTTTTCCACGCTCATTACTGCAGTACAGATTGCCTTTGGCAAACTGGACACTCCGGCAACTCAGGCAATGCGCGGCGAAACCGCACTGGAACTGACCCCAAAACTTTGGAAATACATCGGATGGGCGCCCCGGATGATTGAACTGCTGACGCAGTGTCGCCGTACAAGAAAGATACTCCCCCTGCTGCAAGTGCCCACACAAACCTTCCAATCTCAGGAAGATGAACTGGTATCCGCCCGTTCCTGCGGTGATTTGGAGCACCATCCCATTATCCGAAATACTGTATTAACCGGCTCGGGGCATTTTGTATATGGTGCTGAGGATGCCGAATTTTTGCGGGCTCAACTGAGAAAAACCCTTCAGGATATTTGACAAAACAAAAACAACTACTATAATAAATGGTACATCATCAAAAAAGGAGTAACTGTATCATGAAAATTGCGGTAACTTACACTGACGGTCTGATCTTCCAGCACTTCGGTCATACCCAGCAGTTTAAGATCTACGAGGTGGAAAACGGTTCTATCATCGCTTCCGAAGTGGTAGACAC
>JAGAMQ010000174.1 GCA_017624645.1 Oscillospiraceae bacterium | reverse complement strand
TGGTTTGGCAAACCATGCAAATTGGCAAATTCCTCACTTCCGGGGTGTCTTTTGCCCAATTTTCCAGTTCCTGGGGGGTCTCGAAGATCCTGCAATCCGAACACCAGCCGGCAATTCCTTCCACCTCCGGATGGGTTCGGGTGCCGATGATCATCGGCAGTCGCCCCTCCTCCTCTGCACGGCTCACAATAGTATGGATACGCTTGACAAAAGGACAGGTGGCATCGATCACCTCTACATCCTTTGCCTCCAAGGATTCCTGCACCCTCCGGGTAACACCGTGGGAGCGGATAATCACCGTATCCCCCGGCTGTGCCTCCTCAGGATTTTGGATCACCCCCACCCCCATAGCGGCGAAGTGGTCCACCGCATGACGGTTGTGGATAATTGGGCCAAGGGTCACTACCCGCTTACCTGCCCGGGCAGCCTGTTCCACCAGCTCCACCGCCCGGTTGACCCCGAAGCAGAAGCCGGCGCTTTTTGCTACACGGATCATAGAGCGATCTTCTCCCTGATGATTTCTTTCATTCTCTCAAGAACCTGGGGAATATCCAGCTCCGATGTATCCAACAAAACCGCATCCTTCGCCTGCTTCAGCGGGGCAATGGGACGGTGGCTATCCTGATAGTCCCGCTGCTGGATGTCCTTAAGGGTCTGCTCATAGGTCACCTTTTGACCCTTTGCCAGCAGTTCGTCGGTACGGCGCTTTGCCCGGACCTCCGCACTGGCTGTCAGAAAAATCTTCACGGTAGCCTTGGGCAGCACCACGGTGCCGATGTCTCTGCCGTCCATAATCACATTGTGCTTACGGGCCACATTCCGCTGCATATCCAGAAGAACATCCCGAACCACAGCATGGGCAGATACCAGGGATGCCTTCTGGGAAATATCCTGGGTACGGATCTCGTCAGACACATCCATGCCATTCATCAGCATATGCTGCTTGCCCTCCTCGTCATATTCAATGCCTATGGTCAGCTCGTCCAGATACCGCTCTACACCGTCTGCATCCTTGGGGCTGATGCCCAAGAGGTCCAGAAAGTATGCAACTGTCCGGTAAATGGCTCCGGTATCCACATAATGATAGCCCAATTCCTTTGCCAAAGCCTTGGCAATGGTGCTCTTGCCGGCTCCGGCAGGTCCGTCAATGGCGATAGAAATAGTCTTACTCATAATGATCCTTCTTTCTGCGGTATCCCGCTTATCTTTATCAGCTTCCCCGATTGCGCAGCAACGCCAGTGCTTGTCCTTCCCTGTGCACAACCTCATCGGGGGTAATACCCATCTTCACAGCCACCTGCTGGGGCTTCATAGGAGCCTGTCCATCCAAACCATAACGCAGGGTCAGAAGCTTTGCATCTTCCTCAGAAAGCTGGCTAAGGAGCTCCTGGATCCGCTGTCGCATGGCAAAATATGCCGTATCCTCCACGGCCTGCTCCTGCTCTGGCTCCTCTTCCGCGGGTTTATCCGGTGTCTTTGCCCGTGCCATGGACTGCGCTGCACCGTACTGTTCCTCCAGCCGGGAGGCTTCTTCCACAGTAATGTGCAAATGCTGTGCGATCTCCTCCACTGTGGGATTTCTGCCCAGTTCTACCAGAAGCCGCTGGTCAGTATCCCGGTAATCCTCCAGAGAGGAACGAAGCTTTTGCCCCAACCCTCTTTGGCTTGCCTGGAGCAGTACTGCGCCTGCCATGCCCTGACGGATCCACCAGCGGCAATGGGCCTCAATATCGCCGCCCTCATAGCAGCCGATGCCCTGCCACAAAGCAAGGCTTCCTTCTTGCACAAGGTCTGAAAGCAGCACTCCGTGACCGACAAAAGCCGTACACTCCGCCACCACTTGGGCCAGCAACACATCTGCCAGCCGGGGCATAACCTCCCGGTTCCCTTGGACAAGCTCCAAAGCAAGGGTCTGGGGATCTCCCGCTACAGGGATCTGTGCCAGCTCCTGCAGGTACAGAGATAGGGGGTCGTTTTCATCCAGTGCGTTATGCCAGTTTTCCTGCTTTACCAGCTCCTCTTCCATTGCCAGACGGTCCGCACTTTGTCCGGTCTGGACAATTCTTGGAAGATCGGAGATATCCAACGCAACGCCCTTTTCCCCTAAGGCATCCATGGCCGCCCGAACTTCCTCCTCACTATCCAGCATGGACAGCAAAAAGCCAGCATTTATACTGTCCCCCGGCTTGCGCTTTTCCAGCGCCAGCTCCCAGTCGGACAATTCAAAAACAAAATCATTCATTCAAAAAATCCTCCAGCCCCAGATCCAGTCCCCGTTTCTTCAGCCGTTCCAGGGCTTGCTTCTCCAGCTGACGCGCCCGTTCCTTGGACACGCCCAGCACAACACTGATCTTCTGCAGGGAATGGCAGACATCGTCCTCCATGCCGAAGCGAAGACGCAAAAGCTGCCGTTCCCGATCCGGAAGCTCGGAAAGCAGCTGCTCCAGAGTCTCCTGCAATTGCTTACGCACCATTTCCTCCTGGGGCTGCGGTGCATGGAGATCTTCGATCAGGATCTGCAATTCACCATCTTCCCCCGCCGGAGTATTCAAGGAGGATACCGACGGGATCAGTTCCATTAACTTCTCTACATTCTCCGGAGAAAGGCCGCTTCTTTCCGCGATCTGCGCTGCCGTGGGTTCCTGGGATGTTTCCTGAAAAAGCTGGTTGCGCACGGATAGAAGCTTACGCATCTTTTCCCCTGCATGAGTGGGCACGCGAATCACGCCCGCATGCTTCAAAAGTCCTCTGGTCACGCCCTGCTGAATCCATTTAGTGGCGTATGTAGAGAACCGGCAATTTTTGTCCGGGTCGAATTTCTGCGCCGCAACGAGGAGGCCAATACTTCCCTCCTGAATAAGGTCCAGCACAGGAACACCTCTGCCTGCATATTTGCGGGCAATGGATACCACAAGCCGCAAATTGGAATTGACCATCGTGCAGATGCTTTGGGCATCCCCCCGGGCACAGCCTTGGGCAAGGTTATATTCTTCCTGGGCTGTAAGCAAGGGAAACTGACGGATCTGCTGCAGGTAAATGTCCATTCCCGGTTCCTCCGGGGAATTCTTTCGCTTATCTAAAACAGTGGTCATGGCTTTGTTCCTTTTCTTTCCCGCATTTTATTGCGAAGCGCTAAAAGGTCATCGTCATTTTGGACCTTGCCGGATTGGCTTTCCGTCCGGACGGTGCGTACACAGTCCCGGAACGCACCTTCATTGACAGGCCCCTGCTGCCGGTGATAGATACCCGCCACATGGGACATCTCTTCTTCCGACAGCTCGGAAAGGGCGCCAATGCTTACCTCCAGCCCCTGCCGGTGCCGCTGCAGCAGTTGATCAAACACACGGCCCAACAAGGCAACCGAAAAGTCGCCGCCAGTCAGATCCTGAATCTGATCCAGCAGTGCCGGCTCACGAAGCGCCTGGGCGAGGATCCCCTCCTCTGCCATGGCGGATTTCACGTTGTCATAACGGATGCTCCGGGTCTTGGGCTGCAATGCTTTCGCAGGAGCCAGATCCGTTCTCTCCTGCTTTTTCCTTTCCCGGGTCATTCTGCGCTTAAAGGCCTTTCCCACTTCCATATTCATGGATTCGTAGGTAATTTTCCCCTTTTCCGCCACCCGGTGACCGTAGATCTCCCGCTGCACAGCGCTGCCCAAAGAAGAGATCAGCTCTGCCGCTTCGTGGATATACTTGACCCGTTCATCGTCCAAAGAAAGGTCATATTTAGACGCAATGGCACCCAGCTGGTACTCCACCCGGTTGGCAGAATCCTCCAAAAGCAGCTTGAACTTATCCTTGCCGAATTTGTGCAAAAATTCGTCCGGGTCCTTGGCGTCCTTCATCTGCAGGACCTTTACCTGTATACCCACCTTTTCCAGCATGGGGATGGCCCGCTGTGCTGCCCGTTGACCGGCAGCGTCGCTGTCATAGGTCAGTACCACCTGCTCGGTGTAACGGCTGAGCAAAGCGGCGTGCTCCTCGGTCAGGCTGGTGCCAAGGGATGCCACCGCATTGTCAAAGCCAAACTGGTGCAAGGTCACCACATCCACATTTCCCTCTACAAGGATCAAGTAGGGATATTTGGTTTTCTTTGCAAAATTCAAACCAAACAGGTTCTTCCGTTTATTAAAGATCAGGGTTTCGGAGGTATTGAGATACTTGGGTGTTCCGTCACCCAGCACCCGCCCACCGAAGCCTATGACATAGCCCCGGACATCAATGATGGGGAACATCAATCGGTCACGGAACCGGTCGTAAATTCTGCCGTTCTTCTCACCCACAAGGTCAGCATCTATCAGCTCCTGATCGGTATAGCCTTTTTTCCGCATGGCATCCACCAGGGAATTCCAGGAGTCCGGTGCGTAGCCCATGCCAAAGCGGGTGATGATGGACTGGGATAGACCGCGCTTTTGGGTGTATTCCAGGCACTTGGCACCGGCAGGCGTAGAAAGCTGGGCATGGAAGAATCTTCCTGCTTCCTTCATCAACGCCCACAGCCGTTCCTGCTTGCGGTAGCGGCTCTGGTACTGCTCATCCTCCGGCACCTCCATACCCGCACGCTTTGCCAAGGCGCGAACTGCATCGGGGTAGCTCATCCCCTCCAGTTCCATCATAAAGTTAATGACGCCGCCGCCCTTGTGACAGCCGAAACAATAGTAGATTCCCTTTTCCGGTGCTACAGAAAAGGACGCGGTTTTCTCCCCGTGGAAGGGGCACAG
>JAGAMQ010000173.1 GCA_017624645.1 Oscillospiraceae bacterium | reverse complement strand
GCTCCGTTTATGTGCTGCCCTCCTACCGGGAGGGAACGCCCCGGACGGTGCTGGAGGCTATGGCTATGGGCAGAGCGGTGATCACCACCGACGCTCCCGGCTGCCGGGAGACAGAGATTGACGGCAAGACCGGCTACTTAGTTCCGGTTCAGGACGGCAAGGCGGTGGCGGAGAAGATGATCGCCTTTATTGAAAACCCGGAAACGATCCAAAAAATGGGTGGCGAAAGCCGTGCCTACTGTTTGGAAAAATTTGATGTTAACAAAGTCAATGAAACTATGTGCGCATATTTGAAAATTGGAGGAAAGTAAAATGTCACTGTATGAAAAAATTGTCAATGGCGAAGAAAAAATCTCCCTGGTAGGCTTGGGCTACGTGGGTATGCCCATCGCAGTTGCTTTTTCCAAGAAGGTGAAGGTCGTCGGCTATGACCTGAACGCCAAGAAGATCGAGCTGTACAAAAACGGCATCGACCCCACCAAGGAGGTGGGCAACGAGGCTATCAAGGCCTGCACCGTGGAGTTTACCAACGATGAGACCAAGCTGCAGGAGGCAAAATTCCATATTGTGGCTGTTCCCACCCCCGTTAACGACGACCACACCCCCGACCTGACCCCGGTGGAGGGTGCTTCCCGGATTTTGGGACGGAATCTGACCAAGGGCTCTATCGTGGTGTTTGAGTCCACTGTGTATCCCGGTGTTACCGAGGATGTATGTGTTCCCATCCTGGAAAAGGAATCCGGCCTGAAGTGCGGCGTGGATTTCAAGATCGGCTATTCTCCTGAGCGCATCAACCCCGGTGACAAGGTTCACCGCCTGGAGACCATCGTGAAGATCGTCAGCGGTATGGATGCAGAGACTTTGGATGAGGTTGCCAAGGTGTATGAGCTGGTGGTTGAGGCCGGTGTCCACAGAGCCGAGTCCATCAAGGTGGCAGAGGCCGCCAAGGTCATCGAAAACAGCCAGCGCGATATCAACATCGCCTTTATGAACGAGCTTTCCATCATCTTCAACAAGATGGGCATCGATACCCAGTCTGTTTTGAAGGCTGCCGGCACCAAGTGGAATTTCCTGAAGTTCTACCCCGGTCTGGTGGGCGGTCACTGCATCGGCGTTGACCCCTACTACCTGACCTACAAGGCAGAGCAGCTGGGCTACCACAGCCAGATCATTCTGTCCGGCCGTCGGATCAACGACGATATGGGCAAATATGTGGCTGAGAGCGTTGTGAAGAACCTGATCAAGGCAGACGTGGCCATCAAGCAGGCCAAGGTGGCAATTTTGGGCTTTACCTTCAAGGAAAACTGCCCCGATACCCGTAACACCAAGATCATCGATATCTACAATGAGCTGAAGGAGTACGGCATCACCGCCGCCGTGGCAGATCCTGCAGCCGATGCCGAGGAGGCAAAGTGGCTCTACGGCATGGAGTTTGTGGATATGAATGCCATCCGGGACTGCGATGCTGTGATCCTGGCGGTGGCGCACGATCAGTTTAAGGATCTGCAGATGGCAGACTTTGACAAGATGTTCAAGGCCGGCCCCAACGAAACCAAGGTGCTGGCAGATATCAAGGGTCTGCTGAACCGGGCAGAGTACGAAGCAGCAGGCTACAACTACTGGAGATTATAATAAGAGGGTAGAATTATGGGTTACAAGCATTTACAGTTTCCGGAAAACGCTCTGTTTTTGGTAACAGGCGCTGCCGGCTTTATCGGCTCCAATCTGTGTGAAGCCATTCTGAATATGGGCTATAGAGTCCGCGCCCTGGACGATCTGTCCACCGGCAAGCAGAAGAATGTGGATATGTTCCTGGATAACCCCAATTATGAGTTTATCAAGGGGGATATCAAGGACTTAGATACCTGTATGGCAGCCTGCGAGGGCGTGGATTATGTGCTGAATCAGGCAGCCTGGGGCAGTGTACCCCGTTCTATCGAGATGCCGCTGTTCTACTGCAGAAACAACATCGAAGGCACGCTCAATATGCTGGAAGCTGCCCGTCAGAAGGGTGTTAAGAAGTTTGTCTACGCCTCCAGCTCCAGTGTCTACGGCGACGAGCCTAACCTGCCCAAGACCGAGGGCAGAGAGGGCAACTTGCTCTCTCCCTATGCCCTGACCAAGCGCTGTGACGAGGAATGGGCAAAGCTGTATACCAAGCTGTATGGCCTGGATACCTACGGTATGCGTTATTTCAACGTTTTTGGCAGACGCCAGGATCCGGACGGCGCTTACGCAGCGGTGATTCCCAAATTCTTGAAGCAGATGCTATCCGGCGAGGTGCCTACCATCAACGGTGACGGCAAGCAGAGCCGTGACTTTACTTACATCGAAAACGTGATCGAAGCCAACCTGAAGGCTTGTCTGGCTCCTTCTGAGGCAGCCGGCGAGGCATTTAACATCGCTTACGGCGGCAGAGAGTACCTGATCGACATTTTCAACGGTCTGACCAAGGCTTTGGGCGTGGATATGGAACCCAAGTACGGTCCTGACCGGAAGGGTGACATCAAGCATTCCAATGCGGATATCTCCAAAGCAAGACGGCTTTTGGGTTATGACCCGGATTACAGCTTCCAAGACGGCATCAAGCTGGCGATCCAGTGGTATAAGGAAAACCTGTAATATTTTAGCTGTGTGAATAGGGCTGGGGTTTTTATGTGTGAAAAGACGGAATTTCAAAATCTGACAGTGCTCAACTATTTCGGGGATATGCCTTGTGCGGTCAGCGGTGACAACACAAAGAAGATCCATTTTTGCGGTTATTTGCTTAACCGCAAGGAACTGCAAACCCTGTTGGAGCTGCCTGCGGCTGCCGATCCGGAGCTGATGCTGGCAATGTACCAGCGCTTCGGCGCCGACTGTGTCAAAAAAGTCAAGGGTATGTTCTCTTTTGTGATTCAGGATCAGGCAAAGGGCAGCTTGTTTATGGCAAGAGACCGGGTCGGCGGCAAACCGCTGTACTATGCCTTGACGGAAGGCAAGCTGGTGGCAGCGCCTGACCTGAAGGCCATTTTGCGGGAAAAGCCTATTTCCTGCCGGATCAACAAAGAGGCTCTGGCGCAGTATCTGATGCTTTCCTATATTCCTGCTCCCTTATCCATTCTGGAAAATGTGTACAAGCTGCCGGCGGCACACTACCTGACAGTGACCGCTGACGGACACAGCCAGCTGCAGGAATACTGGGACATCGTTTACGATGAAAAGGATAAGATCCGGGACTATGATACCTGCAAAAAAGAACTGAAAACCCGGCTGTTTCAGGCAGTGGCAGATAACCTGGAGGGGGAGAGCTCTGCAGGCATCCTGCTCAGCGGCGGTATTGACTCCAATATTATCACCGGCATCACCACGGAGGTGACCGGCGGACCGGTGGATACCTTCTCCATTGGCTATAAGAATGTCAGCAAGGACTACGACGAGAGTGACCGCGCCATCCT
>JAGAMQ010000172.1 GCA_017624645.1 Oscillospiraceae bacterium | reverse complement strand
GCCCGACGTCTGGTACAGCAGGGCGGTGTGTTCGTCAATGACGAAAAGGTTCCGGATCATACCTTCGCCGTCACCGAAGAAATGCTCCGTCAGGGCGTTAAGATCCGTAAGGGTAAGAAAGTGTTCCATAAAGCCGTTTTGGCATAATCAAATGGGCAGCCCGCTGGGCTGCCCATTTTGTAATTTGCAGTAGACTTTTTTCGACGGAAAAGGTATAATGAGATACGGAATACCCAAATACTATGAATGGGGGAGCGGGAATGAAGCTCAACTACAAACGGACGGTATTGGTCGGTTTTGCATTTTTTCTGATCAGTGCATTCTGGCAGGCATATGATGCCACCATCCCTGTGATTTTGACAAACAAATTCGGCATGTCTCAGACCTTGTCCGGCGTGATCATGGCACTGGATAATATCTTGGCAGTGTTTATGCTTCCGCTGTTTGGTGCGATTTCGGATAAGTGCAGATCCAAACACGGCAAGCGGACGCCGTTTATTACTATTGGAACGATCGTTGCAGCCCTGGCGCTGTTTGGCCTTTCCTTTGTGGATCAGGCACAGCTTCATAATATTCAGGATGTATCCAAGCTGGATGACACCGCTTCTTTGCAGGTGATCTATGAATCTCAGGCTGATGTACAGCTGCAGACCCCTGAGGGAGATGTGTTTGTTCTGGGTGAGGTTTTTTCAGCGGATGAATTTGCGGATATCACAAGTACTGTGACCGACCCGCAAACCGGAAAAACCGTGACAAGCGAGGATTATACCAACTATGTGGTTCCTGCCCGCCAGTCCTATGCTGCGCAGGTTACTGCCAGTAATCCCGCACCGCTGATTGTGTTCGTGGGACTGCTGTTAATTGTTCTTGTGGCAATGTCTGTATTTCGCAGCCCCGCTGTGGCATTGATGCCCGATGTCACCGTTAAGCCTCTGCGAAGCAAGGCAAATGCTGTGATCAACCTGATGGGCACTGCTGGCGGTATCCTCGTACTGGTCTTGGGTATGGTCTTTGCTACCTCTGCCGTTAGGAATCAGTTGATGACGTATTATGCGTATTACGGCGTTGTGTCCGGTATTATGCTGATTGCGTTGGCGATCTTCCTTGCAACGGTACGTGAACCTGCATGGTCAAGGCAGATGCAGGATGACAGTGTCCGCCTCGGCATAGAGGAGGAAGAACAGCCGGAGGGTGAGAGCAGAAAGCTTGGAAAGGCAGAACGGCGTTCTCTCATCTTTATTCTTGCATCTATTGCTCTGTGGTATTTTGGCTATAATGCAGTGACCTCCAAATACGCGGTCTATGCCGGCAACATCCTGAATATGGATTATAATACCACGTTGCTGATTGCACAAGGCGCTGCCATTGTCGCTTATCTTCCTGCCGGCATTGTAGCTTCCAAGCTAGGAAGAAAGAAGACCATCATGGCAGGTGTTGTGATGCTGACCGCTGCATTTGCAGCTGCCTCCTTCATGCGTGCAGGCAGCTCTGTGATCGTTATGAATATTCTCTTTGCTCTGGCGGGTATTGGTTGGGCTACCATCAATGTCAACTCTTTTCCTATGGTCGTAGAGATGTGTTCCGGTGCGGATATCGGAAAGTATACCGGTTTTTATTACACAGCATCCATGTCTGCGCAGATCGTAACACCTATGCTGTCCGGTTTGTTGATGGATATGAAGGGTGTTGGCATGACAGTTCTCTTCCCCTATGCCGCAGTATTTGCAGGTCTCGCGTTCCTTACTATGATTATGGTCCGTCACGGCGACGCAAAGCCGGAGAGCAAGCGGGGACTGGAAGCTTTGGATGTGGATGATTAAATGATTTATGGAATCATAATTCTTTTTGTACTTCTTGCCGCATACATCCTGCCTATGATGGGAAGAACCGGGCATGAAGGATGGAAGGCTTTCGCTGGCTGGAGCTATGCCCACCGAGGATTGCACGGAAATGGCGTACCGGAGAACAGCATGCTGGCATTTCGTAAGGCGAAGCAAGCGGGTTATGGTATTGAATTTGATGTACACTTAACAAAAGACGGCACCTTGGCTGTGATCCACGATTTTGCCTTGAATCGGAGTACGGGCCTTGAAGGTGATGTGGAAAATTTGCGGTTTGAAGATCTTTCAGGGTGTTATCTTGAGGGCACCCTTGAAACGATTCCTGTTTTGCAGGATGTCTTAGAACTTTACCGCGGTGAGGCTCCGCTGATCATTGAGCTGAAACCAAAGGGGAACAATTACAGTCGTCTTTGTAGCAGTGTTTGTCGGGTCCTGGAGAATTATCCGGGGACATTTTGCCTGGAATCCTTCGACCCCAGATGTATCCGATGGCTCCGTAAGAACCGTCCTGATTGGATTCGTGGACAACTGGTGGAAAATTACCTCCGATCTTCCAGGTCCAAACTTCCGTGGTATTTGAAGTTTTTGTTGACAAACCAAATGCTCAACTTTTTAACACGACCGGATTTTATCGCCTATAAATTCCCGGACAGAAAGCATATCAGCAACTGGATTTGCAGAAACGTGTGGGGATTACCGGGTGTAAGTTGGACATTAAAGAATCCCGAGGAATTTGCCGATGCAGTCAATGAGGATTGGTTGCCGATTTTTGAAGGATTCCTGCCATAATCGTACTCCGGAATGGTACAATACCATTCCGGAGCTTACTTTTATGACAATATGGATTTCAGGTGTTCATAGTGATTTTGTGAGAGTGGGCCCAAAGGCAGTCGGCATGGACCGCAATCAAATCCAATCAATTCCATAGCTGCTTTCACCGGAATCGGATTAACTTCTGAAAACAGCGATTCCACAAGAGAACCCATATTACACTGTAATGCTGCGGCTGTATCAAAATCTCCATCCAGTGCGGCATCGGTCATCATGACAGTTTCCCGAGGCAGAACATTGGACAATACAGAGATCACGCCTTTCGCGCCCAGGGAAACAGCCGGCACGATTTGATCGTCATTTCCGGACCAGATATAGAAATCATCCGGGCATAACATACGGATTTTTGTGATCTTTGTGATATCCGTTGATGCTTCCTTGACACCTGCAATATTATCTATGGCGGAGAGCCTCCGGTAAACAGATACAGGGATGTCTACGCCGGTACGGGAAGGAACATTATAAAGTATCACGGGAATCTTAACGGAAGACGCAACGGCTGCAAAATGAGCGAACAGTCCCTCGGGATTGCTTTTATTATAATACGGAGCAACTACCAGCAATGCATCTGCACCAACGGCTTCTGCTGCAATGCTTAATTCTATGGTATGTGCTGTGGAGTTTGATCCGGTTCCGGCGATGATCTTACAATTGCTATGTGCGTATTCTTTTCCTTTTTGAAACAGTTTGATTTTCTCGGCATCCGACAGCGTGGGTGCTTCTCCGGTAGTCCCTGCCAATACCACGGACCTAACCCCGGAATCTGTTTGCCTTTGCAGAAGCTGCTGTAAAAGAGGAAAGTTAATGCTGTTGTTGAGAAATGGGGTGACCAGTGCGGTGCATACCCCTGTAAATACAGGTTGTTTCATAAGCTGATACCTCCACGCCAGTCTATGCACGGATAATGCTTTTTGCGTGTTGCAAAATTAGCGGAAATCGTCTATACTATGGAAAGAATCTATCGTCATTTGGGGGATTTGGTATGAAGACCCATGATTTTTGGTATAACCTGCCGGAGGAGCTGATCGCACAAACTCCGTTGCAGCAGAGGGATTCCTCCCGGCTTTTGGTCCTTGACCGCAAAAGTGGAGAGGTGGAGCACCGCAGCTTCTCTGATATTCTTGATTTCCTGAAACCGGGAGACTGTCTGGTTATGAACGATTCCCGGGTTTTGCCTGCAAGGCTTCTTGGTCACAGACCTACTGGTGGTGCCGTTGAGGTCCTGCTCCTTCGGGATTTGGGGGACGGGCAATGGGAATGTCTTGCGAAACCGGGGAGAAAAATGCAGCTTGGGCAGGAGGTCGTTTTTGGAAACGGCGAACTCACAGGTACTGTGACCCAGGTTCTACCGGACGGAAACCGTGTTGTTACCTTTCATTATGAAGGAATCTTTCTTGAGGTACTGGAGCGGTTGGGTAAAATGCCTCTTCCGCCGTATATCAAAGAAGAATTGCAGGATCAGGAGCGATATCAAACGGTCTATTCCCGTGAGGTCGGCTCTGCGGCTGCTCCCACTGCGGGATTGCATTTTACACGGGAGTTGTTAGACAAGCTTCGTCGAAAAGGTGTGCAGACGGCTTTTGTAACACTGCACGTTGGGTTGGGAACGTTTCGTCCTGTGAAAGCGGAAGAGATTACCCAGCATCATATGCATTCGGAGTTGTGCATGCTCTCTGAAGAAACTGCCGCATTGCTTAACACCACTAAGCGCAATGGAGGAAGAATCATCTGCGTAGGAACAACCTCCTGCAGAACTCTGGAATCCTTGGTGTCCGATGACGGTAGCTTCACTGCCGGCAGTAAATGGACGGATATTTTCATTTATCCCGGATATCGGTTTAAAGCTATAGACGGCTTGATCACCAATTTCCATCTCCCGGAAAGTACACTGGTAATGCTTGTTTCCGCATTTGCCGGGAGAGAAAATATCCTCCGCGCCTATGAGATCGCCGTTGCAGAACGCTACAGATTCTTCAGCTTTGGCGACGCGATGTTTATTGCGGAACATAAGGAGAAATGAAATGTTTAAGCTGCTGAAAACAGAAGGGAAGGCTCGACGGGGTGAATTTACCTGCGCTCACGGTACGGTGCAGACCCCCGTGTTTATGAACGTTGGTACACAGGGTGCTATTAAGGGCGCGTTGAGTGCCAAGGATCTGAAAGACATTGGCTGCCAGGTAGAGCTTTCCAATACCTACCATCTGCATTTGCGTCCCGGTGACGAGCTGGTAAAGAAATGCGGCGGTCTGCATAAATTTATGACTTGGGACGGCCCGATCCTTACGGACTCCGGTGGCTTTCAGGTGTTCAGTCTGGCTTCTTTGCGTAAGATCAAGGAAGAGGGTGTTACCTTTGCTTCTCACATCGACGGTCACAAGATCTTTATGGGTCCGGAGGAAAGCATGCGCATCCAGTCTAATTTAGGTTCGGATATCTGCATGGCCTTTGATGAATGTATAGAAAACCCCGCGCCCCGGGAGTATGTGAAACAGAGCATTGACCGGACGTTCCGTTGGCTTGAGCGGTGTAAGGCAGAAAATGCCCGTTTGAACAGCCTGCCCGATACCGTAAATCCCCAGCAGATGCTTTGGGGAATCAATCAGGGCGGCACTTATGCGGATCTTCGGATGGAGCATATGAAGCGCATTGCCGAGCTGGATCTGCCGGGTTACGCCATTGGCGGTCTGGCTGTGGGTGAAACTGCCCAGGAAATGTATGATATCATTGATGCCGTGGAACCTTTCATGCCTGCGGATAAGACACGGTATCTCATGGGTGTTGGTACGCCTACCAACATCATTGAGGCAGTTGCCCGTGGTGTAGACTTTTTCGACTGCGTCATGCCGGCAAGAAACGCCCGTCATGCGCGGCTGTTTACCTGGGAAGGGGCCATCAATCTGAAAAATGCAAAATATGCCCAGGATCTGTCACCCATCGATCCCCAGTGTGATTGCCCGGTGTGCCGCCGTTATTCCCGTGCGTATATCCGGCACCTGTTTGTTGCAGAAGAGATGCTTGCCATGCGCCTGTGTGTCATGCATAATCTGTATTTCTACAATAAGCTTATGGAGAAGATCCGCGAACATTTGGATAATGGGACTTTTGCGGCGTTCAGATGTGAATATTCGGAGAAGTTAAGTCGCCGTATTTAAAAATTTCTTGCTTTTTACGAAAACAATGGTATAATGATTTGGAAATTATTGATAAAGGAGCGATACACATGTTTCATGTTCTGACTAATGCAATGCCCGGCAGTGACATGACTACCACGATCATCATGTTGGTGCTGATGGTTGGCGTTTTCTATTTCATGCTGATCCGTCCCGAGAATAAGCGCAAAAAGGAAGCAGAAAACCTGCGTTCTTCTGTGAAGGTTGGCGACGAGATCACCACCATCGGCGGCATTGTGGGCACTGTGGTGGATGTGAAAACCGATAAGATAGTTGTGGAGACCGGTGCCGATCAGGTTCGCATTGAGTTCCAGAAGTGGGCGATCTCCACCAATGATACTGCCGCTAAGAATGCAGAAGCCGAAGCAAAGAAGGCTGCGGAAGCCAAGGCTAAGGCAAAGGCAGAAAAGAAAGTAAAGAAGAATATCGACAACTAAAAAACTGACCACCTGCCGCGGCAGGTGGTCTTCTTTCTGGATAATACAGGATGCTTCTATTTTTTGACGCGCTCTGTGATCAGGCGGACGGATGTTGAAACAATCAATATGCCTACCGCCATAACGCCGGCTATGGATAGTGTTTCCGTAAACTTGTTTACAAAGAGTGTCATTTCTCCCTGTATGGCATAATTCATTGCGTAATAAATGCCTGCGCCCGGTAGCAACGGAAAAGCCGACACCACCAAATAGGAAATGGCGGGGCATTTCCGGATCCGCGCCATAATCTCGGAATATCCGGAGGCAATTACTGTGGCAAAGAAATACGCCGGAAGATCACCTAATCCAATTGGCTGGCAAAGACGGAATGTCAGCCATGTCAATGCACCGCCCAACGCGCACAGAATGCCGCCAATGCCGTGGATGTTAAACAGGATGAAGAAACCAATACAACCGACAAAAGCCGCGCAAATGTCCGGGATCAGGGCGTGGACCAATGCTATGCTAGTGGGGGAAAGAGGGCATACAGCGTTCACAGATACCCATGCTGCACCAGTACCGAGGGCAATGGCAACGGCAATGAGAAATACCTGTACGATACGGTTAATACCGGAGTTGGTGTCGCCGTATATAATATCCCGCATGGCATTGGTAAACAGAAGACCGGGCACCAGGATCATCAGAGCGCCGATGATCACCGAATCCACATGCCTGGTAATGTTTGCGGCGCTGCATGCGTAAGCAAGTAATGCCATGAAAAATGCACAGGCAATGATGCGGAAGAAGGGGTTGACCCTTAATCTGCTGAGACAGCGGTCTGCAAAGCCGATGACGATGCCGCACAAGCCGCCAAGGAGGCTGTCCAACAACGAGCCGCCAAATACCACACTAAAGCCACAGCCACCCAGGAAATTGCCCAGCAGATAAACGGGAAGGGAATAGCTTCTTTTTGATCGGTCTGTTTGGTACAACCAATCCAATGCAACTTTGAGATCAGGGCGTTGGGCACAGATCCTGCGGCTTAGGGCGGTGTACAGTTCCACTGAGTCCAGATCATTGTCGTGGGAACCTACTCGGCACATTCTTGTCAGTGCAGTGCCGTCCTCGGCTACAATGCTTACATGTATGCAGTTGGGAATAGCAAAAGTTTCTGCGTGAACACCGTAGGCAGCGGTGATCCTGTTCACACTGTCTTCAATTCTGTATGTTTCAGCGCCACACATAGCAAGGCGGTAAGCCAGACTGATGCAAAGCTCCATCAGAGTGCTGTATTCCATGTGAACACCAACTTTCTAAAATATCATCACAAGTATAGCATATCCCGGAAAAATTACAAGAAAAAAGACAGCCGGAGAATTCTCCGGCTGTCTTGATTAACATTATTTGCGGACGAAAAGAACACCCAAAGTGGCAGGACCGCAGTGGCAGGAAACGGTACAGCCGGCCTCTGTCCAGTAAATGTTCTCAAAATCACCGTATGCATCTACCGCCGTCTTTACAGCTTCAAGGCAGTCATCAGTGACAGGTGTACGGGTAACAAACAAGGTGCCTCGATCCAGATCCTCCCGTTGAGAAAGACGGTCTTTTACATAGTTGGCAAGACATTTTGCGTAGTTTCCACGGTATTTCTTTACAACGGACATCTTACCGCCCCGAACCTCGATGCAGGGCTTCAGGTTCAGCAGGTTCGCACCCAGTGCCGCGGCAGAGGAGCAGCGGCCGCCCTTAACCATGTACTGCAGCTGGTCCAGCAGGAAGCTGGCTTCTACCTTTTCAGTAAAGGCATCAAGCTGAGCTTTAATTTCATCAAGGTCGTCACAGTTTTGAACCAGTTCACATGCCTTTAAGACCACAAGTCCCTGGCCGGTAGAAAGGTTTTGGGAGTCAACAACACGGACATTGGCAAAATCAGATGCGGCAATGGATGCGTTCTGGAAACAGCAGGAGAAGCCGGAACCGATATTGATATGGATGACACCGTCATATTCAGCGGAATATTTTGCAAAAATTTCTTCGTATTCGCCTACATTGAGGGCGGTTGTGGAGCAAAGATCTCCACCGCCGGCAACATGTGCGAAGATGTCCTCGGGGACAATATCCACCCGGTCACGGAAGGATTGGCCGTTCTTGATCACAGTCAGGGGAAGAACGGTGATGTCATATTTTTCAAGAAGCTCTTTGGAGAGATCGCAGGTGCTGTCAGACAGAATTTTGATTTTCATACAGGGGACTCCTTTCTTTTCTTGCTGATGGATGTGGATACCGGTGTACTCATCATAATGCAGTTGCTTTGCAGATGGTTGGATAGGAGGTAATCAGCGCCCCAGTCCCGCATGGCGACCAACACCGGCATCAGACTTTTTCCCAGTTCGGTCAGGGAATATTCCACCTTCGGGGGATAATGGGATAAACCTCCCGGTGTATCAGATTATGCGATTCCAGCTCCCGAAGCTGCTGGGTGAGCATTTTGGGAGTGGCGCCGGAGATTACTTTGCGCAATTGGGAAAAACGCAGAGTTTGTTCGGACAGGTGCCAAAGAATTAATGCTTTGTACTTTCCGCCGATCATATCCAGCGTGATTCCAACAGGACAGTTGTTGTTTTGTTTCATAGTTGCCTCCATAGTATCCAAAAAGATAGTATGGTACGAAAATGTGCGTACTTGTGTTTCTTGCTTATTATGGTAGAATATTATCATAGATTAAGCTGGCTGTCAACATTTGACGCCATGTAAGGAGGTGCCCTATGGAGCTGAAATTCAATGTTGTGGGAATGACCTGTGCGGCTTGCTCTGCCCGAGTGGAGAAGGTTACCGGAAGCGTTTCCGGTGTGTCTAAGGCTGAGGTCAATTTGTTGGCAGGGACGATGAAGGTATGCGCAGATGACGATTCTGTGATTCCGCTGATTACAAAGGCTATTGCAGATGCAGGCTACCAAGCATCGGTTTTCGGAACGCAGACAAAAATATCGGACACATCAAAAAAGAATGTAGAGAAAACAATGGAACGTCGGATCATCTTATCTGCTGTGTTTCTAGTTGTCCTCATGTACTTCACTATGGGGCATATGATCGGGCTTCCTCTGCCCGGCTGGTATGAGGGAAAAGAAAATGCTGTTGTGGCGGTATTGGTGCAATTGTTTTTAACCCTTCCCGTTGTATATTTGAACAGATCTTACTACACAAAGGGTATGAAAGCCCTGCTGCATCGATCTGCCAATATGGATTCTCTCATTGCAGTTGGTTCCGGTGCTGCGATCCTCTCAGGTTTGGTTGCGCTGTTTCGAATTGCCTACGCCGCCGGTCACGGAGATTGGCTGGTCGTTGAAAAATATCTGCACAATCTGTACTTTGAATCCGGTGCCATGATCCTTACCCTGATCACCTTGGGTAAGTATTTGGAAAACAAGGCAAAGGGCAAGACCGGGGATGCGGTAAGGCAGCTGATGGACCTTAGCCCCAAAACTGCTGTGATCCGGGACAAGGACGGAGCGGAGATCACCGTGGGTGTGGAGCAGGTAAAGGTTGGCGATGTGGTGCTTGTCCGTTCCGGAGGCCGCATACCTGTGGACGGTACGGTGATAAACGGTCGCGGTTCTGTGGATCAAAGCGCGCTGACAGGGGAGAGTATCCCTGTTGAAAAAACAGTGGGAGATTCCGTTTCCGCAGCAACAATGAACACGGAAGGTTATCTGGAAATTTCCGCCACTAAGGTGGGGGAAGATACTACACTGGCGCAAATCATTCATCTTGTGGAAGAGGCAGGAGGGTCCAAAGCCCCCATTGCACGACTTGCCGATAAAGTGGCCGGTATCTTTGTTCCCACAGTAATGGGAATCTCCCTTGCGGCGTTTACAACGTGGCTTCTCCTTGGAGAAAGTGTCGCCTTCGCCCTGAACATCGCCATCTCAATACTGGTGATTTCCTGTCCCTGCGCTTTGGGGCTTGCAACGCCGGTTGCAATTATGGTGGGAACCGGGAAGGGTGCTGGCCTAGGTGTGCTCTTTAAGAATGCGCAATCCCTGGAAAATCTACAAAAAGTGGATACTGTGGTTTTGGACAAGACCGGAACATTGACCCTTGGCAGACCGGCGGTAACAGATGTGTTTCCCGGGGATATGACAAAAGATGATTTTTTACAGATTGCTGCCAGTCTGGAAGCACAATCGGAACATCCCTTTGCCAAAGCAATTATGCAGGAGTACGGAGGTCGACCACTGCAGAATGTAGAGGAATTCCGTACATTACCCGGCCGCGGTGTTTCCGGGAAGATTTCCGGGGAAATATATTACGGTGGCAATCTCCGGTTGATGGAGGAACTTGGTATTACTGTATCTGACCGGGCGTCCCTTGCCCAAGAGGGGAAGACACCGCTGTATTTTGCACGGAAAGACCAATGCATTGGCGTAATTTTTGCAGCAGATGTGTTGAAGGAAGATTCTGTGGATGCCGTTAAACAGTTGCACAAGTTGGGACTGGATGTTGTCATGCTTACCGGGGATAACCGTCAGACAGCCGAGGCAATCGGTTCTAAAGCGGGAATCGAACGAATCATATCTGATGTTCTCCCCGGGGATAAGGCCGGTGTGGTAGAGTCCCTGCGCCGTGAGGGCAGATTTGTTCTTATGGTTGGTGACGGAATCAATGATGCTCCCGCATTGGTGACTGCGGATGTAGGAATGGCCATTGGTGCGGGTACGGATATTGCCATGGAATCTTCGGATGTGGTTTTGATGAAGAACAGTTTGTCCGGCATCTGTGATGCGGTGTCTTTGAGTAAAGCCACTATCCGGAATATCCGGCAGAATCTGTTTTGGGCGTTCTTCTATAACTGCCTTGGAATTCCGTTGGCAGCGGGGGCTCTGTATCCGGCTTTTGGAATTCTGCTTAGCCCCATGATCGGTGCTGCAGCAATGAGCATGAGCTCTGTATTTGTGGTAAGCAATGCTCTTCGGCTGCGCTTTTTCAAGCCGGGATCTCGTAATTTTATAACGCAAAATGATGAAATACAGGAGGTTGAAAAGATGGAAACCGTTATTAAGGTAGAGGGTATGATGTGCCCCCATTGTAAGGCAAGGGTGGAATCTGTGTGCAAAGCAGTAAGCGGCACATTGGATGCTGTTGTGGATCTTCAGGAAAAAAATGTAACCGTTAAAGGAAGCGCTTCCTTGGAAGCTTTGCAGCAGGCGATCCGTGATGCCGGCTACGAGGTCGTAGAATAAGTCCTGATTAACGGACACTATATTGTATATGATTAAGTCATCCAATGAGAAAGGGTGACATGATTATGTATTCTTTTCGTTATGTCCAGGGACATATTCAGGTGTACGATGCCCAGGGAACTTTTCTGTTCTCTGCGGATACAGAAAAGGAAGCCAGAGAGGAATTGAGGGACTATGCGTAATGTGCGCTTAGATATTTGCTATGACGGTACTCGGTACAAAGGCTGGCAGCGCCTTCCGGGGAAATCGGCGACATTGCAGGAGAAGCTGGAGCAAACATTGACCCGGCTCCTTGGAGAACCCATCGAGGTAAGCGCCAGCGGCAGAACAGATGCCGGCACCCATGCTTTGGGACAGGTTGTGAGCTTTCACTGTAACAGTGAAATGTCTTGCGGGGATATACTTACAGGACTTCGCAGCTATCTTCCCGAGGACATAGGTGTTTATTCCTGCAAAAATGTTTCTCCGCGCTTTCACGCCCGATTGAACGCAAAATCAAAGACATACCGCTATCGGGTGTGGAACAGCAGTGATCCTTGTGTGTTCGACAGGAAATATGTCCATATTGACAGATCTGTTCTTGACCTTGAGAAGATGCGCTCGGCCGCAATGCTTTTTATCGGTACGCATGATTTTTCTGCTTTTTGCGCAAATCCTCACATGAAAAAATCCACAGTGCGGTGTATTACGGATCTTACTGTGGAAACAGCTGACAATGAGATCGTATTCTATGTTACGGGAAACGGATTCTTGCAGCATATGGTAAGAATCATTGTGGGAACCTTGCTGGAAGTGGGAAAAGGGGAACGCACCGCCGAATCTATTGATTTGCTGTTCGGTGCAAAACGACAAAACGCCGGGGCAGAAGTCCCTGCCTGTGGATTGTGCCTTATGGAGGTTAACTATTGAACATTCAGATATTTGGGAAAAGTAAATGCTTTGATACAAAGAAGGCGGAGAGATATTTTAAAGAGCGCCGCATAAAGTATCAATATGTAGACCTGCTCCGGTACGGATTGTCCGGAAAAGAGTTTGACGCAGTTCTGCGGGGTGTGGGAGGGATTGAAAACCTCATCGATTGGAACAGTAAATCTCCGGAGATTACACTGATGCGTTACATGGAAGATCGGGTGACTAAGGAAGACAAGGTGTTTGACGACCCCTCCTTGATGCGCACACCCATTGTTCGCAACGGAAAGCAGGTAACCCTTGGCTATTGTCCGGAAATTTGGGAAAAATGGGAATAATACGAAAGCAGCTTCTCTGATAGAGGGGCTGCTTTTTTGGGAGGGACGGTATGTTTTTGTTGATAGAAGGAATCAATCGCGTTGTATGGGGACCGCCGACGCTGATCCTCATTCTCATTATGGGGACCTATCTGACGGTTCGTATGGGGTTTGTACAGCTTCGTCTGTTCCCAAGATCGGTTCGTAAATTCTTTGCATTATCTGATAGACAGAATAAAACAGAGGGAACATCCTCCTTTCAGGCATTGTGTACCGCTTTGGCAGCTACGGTAGGCACCGGTAATCTTGCAGGAGTAGCAGGTGCCATTGCTATTGGCGGTCCCGGTACGATCTTTTGGATGTGGGTCTTTGCTTTTTTAGGTATGGCAACAAAATTTGCCGAAGCAACCTTGGCGGTTCGTTTTCGACAAAGGAATTCTTCCGGAGAGTATGTGGGTGGTCCTATGTACATGATCCGTAGCGCTATGCCCAAGAAGCTCCGTTGGCTGGCAGGAGTGTACAGCTTTTTCGGCGTTGTGGCAGCTTTTGGAGTTGGCAATGCCACACAGATCAATACGGTGATCAGCAGCATACGAAATACCGTGTCTGTATTTGGTGGGAGTGTAGGCAGAGGATTTGAACTTTCATTGGGGATACCTTTGGCAATTCTTATAATGTGGATGCTTCATAAGGGGGCTACGGGAATTGGGAAGATTACGGAATACCTTGTTCCATTGGTAGCCTTTGCATATATCGTCATATGCGTCGTTGTGCTTTGGATGTGTGCAGACAGGATCCTGCCGTGTTTGGGTATGATCGTAACCTCTGCTTTTTCTCCGGCAGCGGCAACAGGCGGTGTCGTGGGCAGCGCAATTGTCGTGATTCGCACAGGCGCTTCCAGAGGAGTGTTTACCAATGAAGCGGGCATGGGAACGGCCTCTATTGCCCACGCAGCTGCAAAGGTTGCGCACCCCTGCGAGCAGGGGTTAATGGGGATTATGGAGGTGTTTCTGGACACAATAGTGATATGCACATTAACAGCACTGGTAATTCTGTGCAGCGGTATAGCTGTGCCTTATGGGAAAGATGTGGGGGTACAGTTGACCAATGATGCTTTTTGTCAGCTCCTGGGACCGTGGTCCAGCGTGTTTTTGTCAGCAACACTATCATTACTGGCTTTGGCAACGGTGCTTGGTTGGGGTGTATACGGTGCAAGATGTGCCCAATATCTGTTTGGTGAGAATGTATGGAAGACCTTTGTGATCCTTCAGGGTGTAACGGTGGTTGTTGGATCGGTGCTGGGGACGGGAGCGGTTTGGATCCTTGCGGAAACCGTCAACGGGTTAATGGCGATCCCAAATCTCATCGCTTTGGCATATCTTTCCCCTGAACTGCTACGCCTGACGAAGGAATATAAAACGGCTTCCGGTATTTGCCGGAAGCCGCAGAGGTTATTGCGTCAGCGAGAGGGTGTTGGTAGAGTTGTTAACTGAAAGGAATTGCTGAACCGTTCCCGTATTGTTCTCATAGGTGATCCGCAAAGAGGGGAGAGTTTCTGTAAACTCCTTTGCGATCATTACAGCATCTCCCGGGGTAAGAGAAAGTGCATGGAAAATTGTATCTTGGGGAACAAAGCTGACGCCGTTGGCAGACCATTGTCCTTGCTCGATCCTCAGATTGTGGACGGAATACTCTGTGTGAAGCAGAATCCGCTGGCCTGCATCAGACAGATTCACCTCAGAGATTTGTGTATACTTGGAAAGATCCGCATCTGTGAAGTATGTTGCCTCCAATTCTCCGTAGGCAGGCTCCAGTTCTGTGGGGAAATAAGAATCCTGTGCCAGTCCTGCCAGCTTTTCATAGGGGATCTCCGCAACGACTGCTCCGGAGGAATAGGGACTGATCTCGTAGGGTGGGAAGAAGAAGCACAAACCTCTGGTGGAGAAGAACCAGTCTTGATCCTGCAGATATGTGTTTAAAAAACGGGAGGTTACGGTTGACTCAAATCCGTCCCAAATGTTTTTCTCGTCCTTTTGTGCAGTGAGGGATTCGATCACCAATTGTGCAAGGGTCTCCCCGGTAATGCTTTCGGTAAGGAAATCATTTAGTGTAATGAGTTGGCCGGTTACAAGATCGTAGTTAAAAGAACGGTATACGGCATCGGCATGGGCACCGCCGGTAAAGGTCACATGGCTGCCAAAAAGACTGAGTACACCGTTGTCGATGCGCTGGGGCGCGTAGGTGGTCTGGGTCAGGTGACTGACCCAGTTGGCAGAATTTGTGGAATACGCATCCATTGCCTGTTCAGACAGTGCTGCAGCGGCATCTTCGGTATCAGTTCGGGACAGGTAGTCCAAAATTACGCTGTCGGCAATGTCCGCATCCGGAACGATCAATTCCATGTTCTGATAGATATGACGAAATACGACCGTTCCGTCCTGCGCGGTGGTTTCCTCTGTAGTGACAGGCATGGAAACACTTACCATAGGCTTTTGGTCAGGGATGGAGGGTGTCACATCGGTAGTAGCGGGAACGGTGGTGGTTTCGGTGACCGCATCTGTGGTTGACGGGGTGCTCTCAGGAGCAGATATGCATCCGGTAAAGAGAAGCAGGGAAAGAACGGTTACCGTGCAAAGAATTCGTTTCATAAAGAATCCTCCTTATAACAGGATTTATACCATTGTATCATAATTTCCACACCGGTGCAACGGATTTGTGCTTTTTTCGACATGGCTAAATCTTGACAAAGTATAGGACAAAATGGTAAAATAGTCACAATAGAATATCGCTGTGAACGGAAAGAGTAGTATTTCTTACCCCTAAAGAGAATTCGGGTCACTGGCTGTAAGCCCGATGGTTGCGGATCTATGAAAGTGCGTCCGGGAGCGAATCTTTTTGAGTGATAAATGAGAGTGGAACCGCGAGTTGTATGACCCGCCTCTTGTGCCTTGGCGCAAGGGGTGTTTTTTATATCATAAATTATCCTAATATGGAGGAAAATAATATGTATCTGTATAATTCCCTTACTCATAAGAAAGAATTGTTTACACCCAATTCTCCCGATGTGGTGAAAATGTATACCTGCGGTCCGACCGTCTATCATTTTGCTCATATCGGCAATTTGCGTACCTATATCATGGAGGATGTGCTTGAGAAGTCCCTGGGCTATATGGGCTATCGTGTCAAGCGGGTTATGAACATTACTGATGTCGGCCACCTTGCTTCTGATGCGGATACCGGTGAGGATAAGATGCTCAAGGGTGCTAAGCGGGAAAACAAGTCCGTTATGGAGATTGCCAAGTACTATACCGATGCGTTCTTTGCGGATTGCGACAAGCTGAATATCAAGAAACCGGAGATCATTCAGCCTGCCACCGGCTGCATTGACGAGTTTATCAAGCTGGTGGAGGGACTGCTGGAAAAGGGGTTTGCCTATGTTGCCGGCGGAAATGTGTATTTTGATACCTCCAAGCTGGAAAAGTACTATGTGTTTAACGACCATGATGAGGAAGATCTTGCCATTGGTGTCCGTGAAGGCGTGGAAGAAGATACCAACAAACGAAACAAGAATGACTTTGTCCTTTGGTTCACCAAGAGTAAGTTTGAGGATCAGGCACTTAAGTGGGACTCTCCTTGGGGCGTTGGTTACCCCGGCTGGCACATTGAATGTTCCGGTATCAGCTTGAAGTATTTGGGTGAGGATCTTGACATCCATGCTGGCGGTATCGATAACGCATTTCCCCACCACACCAACGAGATTGCCCAGTCCGAAAGCTTCTTGGGCCACAAGTGGTGCAATTATTGGTTCCATGTTCATCATCTAAACAACGACAGTGGAAAGATGTCCAAATCCAAGGGAGAATTCCTAACCGTCAGCCTGCTGGAGGAAAAGGGGTATGATCCTATGGCATACCGCTTGTTCTGCCTCCAGAGCCATTATCGCCGCAACCTTGTGTTTACTTGGGAGAATTTGGATAATGCAGCACAGGCTTACCAGAAGCTTGTGGCAAAGATTGCTGCACTAAAGCAGGAGGGCGATCTGGATGAGCCTGCACTGACTGCCCTGAAGGAACGCTTTACCGGTGCCCTTAACGGTGATTTGAACACATCCCTGGCGGTAACAGCCCTTTATGACGTGCTGAAGGCAAAAACCAACGATGCTACCAAGCTGGCTGCCATTGCCGACTTTGATCAGGTTCTCAGCTTGAATCTATTGGATGCTGCCCGGAAGCTGCAAGAGAAGAAAGCTGAGGAAGCAGCTGCTTCTGCAGATCCCGAAATTGACGCGTTGGTAGAAGCCCGGACTGCAGCAAAGAAAGCGAAGAATTATGCAGAAGCGGATCGCATCCGTGATGAATTAAAGGCCCGGGGTATTGAAATCATTGATACACCTCAGGGTGCAAAGTGGAGAAAAGTATGAAGCTGTTGATTTTAGATGGCAATAGTGTCATTAACAGGGCCTTTTTTGGTGTTCGTCCCCTGACCACCAGAGACGGTCTGTTTACCCATGCCATCTACGGCTTCCTGAATATTTTGGAGAAGATGGAGAAGGAGGAGCAGCCGGAGGCAGTTTGCGTAGCCTTTGATCTGCACGGTCCTACCTTCCGCCACGAAAAGTACGACCTTTACAAAGCAAACCGGCACGGTATGCCGGAGGAGCTTGCCCAGCAGATGCCTGTAATGAAGCAGGTCCTTTCCGCAATGAACATTCCTATCTACGAGTGTCAGGGATGGGAAGCGGATGATATTATCGGCACTGTTGGCAGAGTGTGTGCACAGCAGGATTGGGAATGTGTAGTGGTCACCGGAGACCGGGACAGTTTGCAGCTTATAGACGAGCATGTCAAAGTGAAGCTGGTAATCTCAAAACCCGGTCAAACCACGTTAACCTTGTACGACAGAGACCGTTTCTTTGAGGAATATGGCTTTGAACCGCCAAGAATGGTGGATCTGAAGGCACTGATGGGAGATCACTCGGATAATATCCCCGGCGTGGCTGGCGTTGGACCCAAAACAGCCACAGAGCTCCTGCTGAAATTCGGAACATTAGATGGCGTGTACGAAAATCTTTCCGATGCTTCCATACGCCCGAAACTCCGGGAAAAGCTGGAGAGCGGGAAAGATAATGCGTACCTTTCTTATGACCTTGCTACCATCCGTACCAATGCGCCTGTAGCGTTTTCTCCCATG
>JAGAMQ010000171.1 GCA_017624645.1 Oscillospiraceae bacterium | reverse complement strand
TGTGTGCGGTATTTTGAACACCATTCCTTATACAAAGAACGACAATGTGGTAAAGCGGTTTTTCCTTGCGCTGATCCGGGTCGTTGTCCGGGTGTATGTGGAGGTGTTCCGGGGAACCCCCATGGTGCTGCAGGCAGTGTTCATCTACTACGGTCTGCCGTACTTTACCAACAATGCTATGCATTTTGAAAGTATTTGGGCGGCATCCATTTTGATCGTTTCCATCAATACCGGTGCTTACATGGCAGAATCCGTCCGCGGCGGTATTATCTCCATCGATCCCGGTCAGACCGAGGGTGCCAAGGCCATTGGCATGACCCATGTGCAGACCATGACCAATGTGATCCTGCCCCAGGCACTGCGGAATATCATGCCCCAGATCGGCAACAACTTCATCATCAATGTGAAGGATACCTCTGTCATGTTCATTATCAGCTTCACGGAGTTCTTTGCGGCACACCGCTACATCGTGGGTGTGAACAATATGTATTTTCCCTCTGCCACCATCGAGATGATCGGCTATTTGACCATGACCTTGGCGGCATCCTTCCTGCTGCGGTGGGTGGAGAAGAAGATGGACGGCGCGGATAGCTATGAGCTGGTGCAGGACGATGCACTGGTGCTCTCTGCCGGTACTTACTCCCACCCGGACAAGGGCAGTCCCTTTGACGAGCGGAGCAAGGAACATAGAGACAGACAGAAGCAGGCGCTCAAATTCGGCAGAAACAGAGGTGGTCGCTGATGGGTAACAAGATTCTTGAGGTAAGGCATCTGAGTAAGTCCTTTGGTAAGCACGAGGTTCTGCGGGACATCGACTTTACCGTGAATAAGGGTGATGTGATCTCCATTATCGGTGCCTCCGGTTCCGGTAAATCCACCCTGCTGCGGTGTATTAATCTGCTGGAGACCCCCACTTCCGGTGAGATCTGGTTTCAGGGCTCCGATGTGGCAGACCGGAGGGTCAAGGCCCATGAATACCGCAGCCATGTGGGTATGGTGTTCCAGTCTTTCAATCTGTTCAGCAATATGTCCGTGCTGAAAAACTGCATGGTGGGTCAGATGAAGGTGCTCAGGCGCAGCAGAGAAGAGGCAAAGAAGAACGCCCTTTACTATCTGGAAAAGGTGGGCATGCTGCCCTATATCAATGCCAAGCCCCGGCAGATCTCCGGCGGTCAGAAGCAGCGTGTGGCGATTGCCAGAGCCTTGGCAATGAACCCGGAGGTCCTGCTTTTTGACGAGCCTACCTCTGCTCTTGACCCGGAAATGGTGGGAGAAGTGCTTGCAGTAATGCAGAGCCTTGCTCAGGAGGGCATGACCATGCTGGTAGTGACCCATGAGATGGCATTTGCCCGGGATGTAAGTAACCGGGTGGTGTACATGAATCAGGGGGTCATCTGCGAGCAGGGAAGCCCCGAGGAGCTTTTCGGCAACCCCCAGAGACAGGAAACCAAGGACTTCCTTGCCCGTTTTCGTAATAACTGATAAAATGCTGAGAAAGGCGGAGCCAAGTGGCTCCGCCTTTGTTATAGACTTATGAGTGCGTTTGCACCTTTTTAAAGTTCCTCACGAAGGACAGGATCAGGAAGATGGCGGCGCCCCACCATGCGGCAACCTCCGCCCCGAAGATCCCGTACTGGAAGCCGGAGAAGCCCACCGCTATGGAAAGGCTCACCCGCAGACAAAATTCAATGATTCCGGAAACCATGGTGGACAGGGTGTTTCCCAAGCCTTGCAGTCCCGATTGAAACACATAAAGCAGATACAAAACCGGCAGAGATACCGCCATGGCGCACAGATACCAGTAGGCAATATCTCCGGCGGCGGCAGCCAGCACCGGATCTTCCCGGGAAATGAAGACCATGGTAATGGGCCTGCCAAAGACCAGCATAATGGCGGCGATCACAGCCGAGGTGATGAGGGAAAGAAGTACGGCGCTAGTCATACCTTCTTTGATCCGCTTATGCTTGCCTGCACCAAAATTCTGCCCCACATAGGTGGTTACCGCATAACCGTAGGAGGTGGCGGCGATTTCCAGAAGTCCGTAAAGCTTGTTGGTGGCGGTGAAGCCGGCGATAAAGCTTAGGGTAAAGCCGTTGACGATGGACTGCACCATCATACCGCCTAAGGCAATGATAATGTTCTTCGCTGCTGCCGGGGTGCCGATGGCGAGAAGGTTCCGGCAAAGCACCCCTTGGGGACACAGGTCTTCCTTGGTGAAGTGAAGCTGTTGGGTTTTTCGGATCTTCAGGGCACAGATGACACCGGAAAGGCACTGGGAGAATACTGTGGCAACGGCAGCGCCTGCAATGCCCCAATGGAGCCAGAACACAGCCACAGCATCCAGTACAATGTTGGTGACAGAGGCGGCGATCATGGCATACAGGGGCGTTTTGCTGTTGCCGATGGCCCGCAGTACCGAGGAGCAGTAGTTAAAGAACATCACAGCCGGGAAGCCTGCAAGAAGGATGCGTACGTACAGTGCTGCCATGTCCTGCAGCTGGGCAGGCACCCGCAGCGCCCAGAGAAACACCGGCAGAAGAAGCTGCCCCAGGGCGGTGCCCACAAGAGCTATGAGGATGCACAGAAAGGCAGACTGTCCGGTGATCCTGCGCAGACCCGGCAGATCCCCCTCCCCGAATTTCTGGGAGATGCGAACGCAAAAGCCTTGGCAGAAGCCTTGGGCAAGACCGACAAAAAGCCAGTTCAGCCAATCCACAGCACCTAGTGCCGCCAAGGCATCTATGCCTACGCCCTGACCTACGATGGCAGTGTCCACCACTGTGTAAAGCTGCTGGAACATATTGCCGAACATCAGGGGCAATGCAAAGGAAAACAAAAGGCCCATGGGTTTTCCCCGGGTCATATTCAAGGTGTTTGCCATAGTAATACCTCTTACAAGAAAAGCCTACCAAAATAGTTTATCACAAAGCTCCGTGACCGTCAATTATCCTTTCCGGTAATTGGGGAAAGGATCGGTGAAACCGCCAATGAAGGGGGGCTGGGGGTAGGGCGATCCGGGGCTTTTCCTGATATTACCGCCTTGCATTTTTCAGGGAAATATCTTATAATTTAGTAAAATGTGATATTTTAGGAAAAAAAGGAGCTTGCAATGAAACGAAGAATGAGGGTCGCGGCATTTTTTTTGGTGCTGTGCCTGTTGGTGGGATTCACACCTCCGGTCCGGGCAGACGGTGCAATGACCGTATCTCAAAATATGGTGGATGTACTTAAGACCATGGAAGGATTTGCAGAAAAACCCTACTGGGACTATAAGCAGTGGACTGTGGGCTACGGCAGTGAATGTCCGGCAGACAAGCTGGAGGAATACACAGCCAACGGCATCCCCCTTGAGGAAGCCGAGGCGCTGCTCCGGAAGGAACTGGACAGGTTTGAAACAGACGTGCACAGCTTTATGAATAAGTATGGTTTGCAGCTGAAGCAGCAGGAATATGACGCACTGGTGAGCTTTTCCTACAACTGCGGCTCCGGCTGGATGGATGGCGGCTATATGCACAACGCTGTCCGGTCAGGCGCCCAGGGCAGTGAGTTTTTGTATGCCATCACCCTGTACAGCAAGGCAGGTGGGGAATACATCCTGCAGGACCGCCGCCTGTGCGAAGCCAATATGTACTTAAACGGTGTATATCAGGCACCCGGTTCCACCATCCCGGAGAACTACCGCTATGTATTTCTGGACGGCAACGGCGGCAGTGTGAAATATGGGATCTGCGCCTTTGATACTGCGGATACACCCCCCATCCGTGTGGAGTTCACCGCACCCACAGGGCAAAAGCCCGACGGCACCACCTACCCCTATACCTTGGAAGGTTGGTACACCGCAGAGGGCAGAAAGGTGGAAAAACTGGACAGCTCCCTGGAAAGGAGAACTGTCCTGTATGCCAATTGGACCGACTATGAAGGCAAACCCGTGAGCCTTGTAAAGGGCGAGAGTGTATCTGTGGAGGTGACGGTGACGGCGGAAAACGCAAATACCCGCACCGGCCCGGCGTTCTTTTACCCTGTGGAGAACACGGCGGCAAAGAATACGAAGCTACAGCTGACCCAGATCCATAACGGTTGGGGACTGTCCCAGCTTGGCTGGGTGAAGCTGACGGATACCGACTATACAGGTAGGGAAGGCACTGTTACCGGCAACGGGGTCAACTATCGCACCGGACCGTCAACCTCCTATGAGGCGGTAGGCAAGAAAAACAAAGGCGACCGGATCACGGTCGTGACGATCGATTACAGCACCTCTCCCGCCTGGGGACAGATGGCGGATGGCTACTGGATCCGTATGGACTTTGTGCAGCTGGACGAGAACCCGGGAGAATCGAGGCCTATCGTGAAAGGGGATCTGACCGGTGACGGAAAGATCAACTCCCTGGACGGATTGCTGCTGCTGCGGCATCTCAACGGCTGGGATGTGTCCATTGCCAAACCTGATGCCATGGATGTCAATGCCGACGGCAAGGTCAATTCTCTGGACGGACTGATCCTGCTTCGTTACCTCAACGGCTGGGACGTCGTTCTGAAATAGGAGGAAAAAAGTGAAAAAGACAGTAACACTTTTGATATTGATAATTCTGCTGGTGACGGCGGTGGCGCTGCCGGTACAGGCAGCGGGCAATGGCTCTGTTGCCATGGGTTCCGCTTCCGGAAAACAGGGGGAAACTGTGACTTTGAAGGTGACCATGCCCAAAAATCCGGGTCTTGTGACCATGGCAATCAAGGTCAGCTTTGATACCAATGTGCTGCAGTTGACTAAGGTGACAGATGCCGGTCTGCTGAAGGGCACAGCGTTGAACAGCAGCTATGGCTCTCCCTATAAGATCACCTGGGCGGACACAGTTGCCGCCAACAATACCAAGACCGGTACCATCGCATCCTTTACATTCAAGATCAAGGATTCCGCACCTGTAGGTGCTACCACGGTATCCCTTTCCTTTGTGGATTCCTTTGATACCAACTATCAGGAAAACAGCTTCTCTGCAAGCTCCGGTAAAATCACGGTCACCTGCAAATCCCACAGCTTTGGGCAGTGGCAGAGGACCGGCGACTCCCAGCACCAGCGCACCTGTTCTGCCTGCGGTCATACGGAGAAAGCCAACCACAGCTGGGACAGAGGCTCTGTTACCAAGGAAGCCACCTGCAAGCAGACCGGTACAAAGAAATTTGTCTGCTCCGGCTGTAAGGCAGAAAAGACCGAAACCATCAAAATGAAAGACCACAAGTACGGTACCTACACGGAGCTGAACGCGTCCCATCACACAGCGGTATGTACCGTCTGCCAAACCAAGGCAAAGCTGTCCCACAGCTGGAAAGACGGGAAGGTGACCAAGGAGGCCACCTGTCAGGAGACCGGAAGCAAAACCCTGACCTGTAAAAACTGCGCAGCCACCAAGGAAGAGACTGTTCCCAAGGCTGCCCACAGCTTTACACCGTGGGAAATTGTGGATGAAAATTCCCATACCCATAGCTGTACAGTCTGTAAAACGGAAGAGACCAAGGCACACAGCTTTGGGGTGGAGCTGCTCCACGATGCAGATGCCCACTTTACCGGCTGCGTGGACTGTAATTTCACCAAAGATTCCCAGCCCCATGTGCCCGGCCCCGAAGCCACCGCAGACACAGATCAGATTTGTACAGTCTGCAACCGGGTGCTGCAGATCCGCGCCAACCATGACCATCAGATGAAGGAGGGCTGGCAGCAGGATGCCGAGGGCCACTGGAACAGCTGCGAGCTTTGTGATCAGAAGTTCCAGTTTGCCGAACATACCTATGAAAACAATTGTGCCGTTCAGTGCAATGTCTGCGCCGCAGAGCGTACAGCGCCCCATGATCCCGACGGAAAATGGGACGGCGATACACAGGGTCACTGGCAGCTTTGTGAAAGCTGCGGTGAAAAAGTAATGACCGGTGAGCATATCCCCGGAGAAGCGGCTACCACCGCAAAACCCCAGCTTTGTACTGACTGTGGTTATGAGTTAGCGCCGGTGCTGCCCCATGAGCATTTTGATGCCGATCACAGCCATATCTGTGAATGTGGTGAGATTTATGAAGCAGGGAAGGAGTGTCCCATCTGCCGTAATGCCCGCAGGGATTGGATTCTGTGGGTGCTATGCGGTGTAGAGGCGGTGCTGCTTGCTGTGTCTGTAGGATTTAACATCCATTATAAGAGAAAGCAAAAAAAGGAAGATCAATAAGGAAAAGGCCCAAACCGAACGGTTTGGGTCTTTTTTGTTATTATTAAGCCAAAGTGGCTGCCATGACCGCTTTGATGGTGTGCATCCGGTTCTCAGCCTCATCGAAGACGATGGACTGAGGTCCTTCAAAGACCTCGTCGGTGACCTCCATACAGTCGATGCCGTACTTTTCACCCATCTGGGCACCGATGTCGGTGTTCCGGTCGTGGAAAGCGGGGAGACAGTGCATGAACCGGCACTGGCTGCCCGCGGCATCCATCAGCTGCTTGGTCACCCGGTAGGGGGACAGCTCCCTGATCCGCTCCTGCCATACCTCGTCGGGCTCGCCCATGGATACCC
>JAGAMQ010000170.1 GCA_017624645.1 Oscillospiraceae bacterium | reverse complement strand
TGTCGGTTCATCCAGATCCAGCATGGTATAGGCGTATTCGCCCTTACTACGGTTGATCATGTCGGAAATATTAATATTATCCGCTGCCAGAGCGGTGGTGAAACGACCAAGGGAATTGGGAATGTTCCGGTGCAGGATGGTCACACGGCCGGGCTTAGTGCAGACACCAAGACTGCAGGCGGGAAAATTTACGGAATTGGTAATGTTGCCGTTTTCCATATAATCCTTTACCTGCTTCACTGCCATGCAGGCACAGTTGTCCTCTGCCTCCTCGGTGGAAGCGCCCAGGTGAGGAATGGCAACAACACCCTCCATACCGGCGGTACGGTCATTGGGGAAGTCGGTAATATAGCGCTTGACCTTACCGGACTTCAAAGCTTCCTCCATGGCATCATCGTCCACCAGAAGGTCACGGGCGAAGTTCAGAATGATCACGCCATCCTTCATCTTTGCCAAGGTCTCGGCATTGATCATCTTACGGGTGCTGTACAGCAGGGGTACGTGCAGCGTGATGATATCGCAGTTTTCGTAGATCTCATCCCGGGTCTTCACGGGGATGATCTGGCTGTCCAGGTGCCACGCGGCATCAATGGAGATATAGGGGTCACAGCCGTAAACCTTCATGCCCAAACCAATGGCAGCATTGGCAAGAGGTCCGCCAATAGCGCCCAGGCCGATGACGCCAAGGCTCTTGTTCATGATCTCATTGCCGGCAAACTGGGACTTGCCCTTTTCAACCTTTTTCGCAACATCCCCCTCGTCCTTGATGGATCGGACCCACTGGATACCGCCTACCACATCACGGCTGCCCAACAGCATGCCGCAGATGGCCGCTTCCTTAACGGCATTGGCATTGGCTCCGGGGGTATTAAACACCACGATGCCCTGCTCTGCACAGCGATCCAAGGGAATGTTGTTGACACCTGCACCTGCCCGGGCAACGGTCAGCAGCTCCGAAGAGAATTCCATGTCGTGCATGGCAGCACTGCGCACCAAAATGGCACTGGCCTCCTGCACATTCTCGGTAGCGGAATATTCCTCGCTCCACAGGGCAGTGCCCTTGGGGGAGATTTTGTTGAGATAGTGAACCTTATACATTTTTCTTCCTCCTCATTTTAAAAGCCGCTGCATGAGCTGATAGCCCTGCGGCTCGTAAATTCCGGTTGCAGCCGCCTCTTTCTCACTGTAACGGGAAAGAGACTTACGCTGGCAGGTGCTGTCGAACAAAATATAGGGAACAGGGTCCGAGGTATGGGTCCGGCAGCGGATGGGCGTGGGATGGTCGGGACAGATCAGAAGCCGGTAGGGTTCACCGGAAGCATCCATCTGTTCCTTTACGATACCCACCACACGGCTATCCAGCGCCTCAATAGCAGCGATCTTATTGGAGATGCTGCCCTGATGGCCCATCTCGTCGGGGGCTTCCACATGGATATAGGCAAAGTCACAGCCATCCTCCAGCAGAGCCTTAACCGCTGCCATTGCTTTGCCCTCATAGTTAGTGTGCAGACCACCGGTAACGCCGGGAACCTCAATCACCCGCATGCCAGCACCCACTGCAATGCCCTTCAGAAGATCCACTGCAGAGATCATAGCACCTTCCTTACCGGTCTTTTCCCGAAAATCAGAAAGGGAGGGCTTTGTACCGGCTCCCCAGAACCACAGGGAGTTGGCCTTGTTCTTCCCCTCAGCAGCCCGCTTCAGATTGATGGGGTGATTGTTGAGAATGTCAAAACTGCGCTCCATCATCTCCCGAAAAATCCCTTCCTGGGGAAGATAGGGTTCGATGACCTTTCCCAAGTGATCGTGGGGCTGGGCCATATCCAGCACCTTACCATTCTTCCACACAGTAATATGGCGGTAGCTGGTGCCGGTGTAGAACCGGATGGTATCCGTATTGAAAGCCTGCCGGACGGCATCCATCAGAATATCCGCTTCCTCCGTGGTGATCTCACCGGAAGAATGGTCCAAAATAGTCTTTTGTGCATAGGGCTCCTCTTCGGTCAAGGTGACGATGTTGCAGCGGAACACCACATCCTCCGGAGCCATGTCCACACCTACGCTTAAGGCTTCCAGGGGAGATCGTCCCGAATAATTCTTCTCCGGGTCGTACCCCAGGACAGCCAGGTTTGCCACGTCACTGCCCGGCTTCATAGAATCCGGAACAGTTTTTGCCAATCCCAGTTCACCCATAGACGCCAGCACATCCATATTCGGTGTCATGGCGCACTCCAAGGGGGTCTTCCCTCCCAGCTGCTGAAGCGGCTCATCTGCCATACCGTCACCGAGGATCACGATATACTTCATTTCTACGCCTCCCTATATTGTCCGTCTTGTAGAAACAAGTGTGTTTCTTAACATGATACCACTATTAAATATAAAAAACAAGCCAGTATTTTGCAGTAATTTTCCGAATTTTCTACGGCATTTTCAGCAATAATGTATGATTGTCCTTTTCCTTCATACACTCCTTATAAAGCATTTACAATCTGTTTATGACTTTTTCAGCTATTATTCAGCTTGTCGGGTTATACTGAAGGCAGAAAGAGGAAAGGAGCATGCTTATGTATCAAGAAAATGAATACCCTATGGAACCTTCCCGTCCGGAGGACCGTCAGGAGATCCCCCCCGTTGATCCTCAACCGCCTCGTTATGAGAAGGTCTACGACGTCCCCCCTGCCCCAAAAAAAGAGAACAATCCCACAGGCAGGTTTATCGCCATCGGTCTGTGCTGTGCCCTTGCAGGGGGCATACTGGGTGCCGGTATTACATGGCTGGCAGGAAACATTTCGCAAAAGGTCATTGGCAATACTGCACAGGTGCAACAGGGAAGCCGTCCCAACACAGTGATCGATATACAGACTGTAGATACCGAAAAGCTTATGACCCCCGCAGAGGTTTATGCCACCAATGTTGGCTCCACTGTTGGTATCACCACCTCTGTTACCACCAACTTCTGGGGATACCAGACCACCTCCGCCGCCTCCGGTTCCGGATTCATTCTCACCCAAGACGGCTATATTCTCACCAATCATCATGTCATTGACAATTCCAGCTCTATCACCGTTTCTATGTTTGACGGAACCAGTTATGACGCAAAGCTGGTTGGCTACGATGAGAGCAACGATATTGCGGTACTGAAGATCGATGCCACAGGGCTGACACCGGTGGTATTGGGGGATTCTGACAATCTGAATGTGGGCGACGACGTAGTCGCCATCGGCAACCCTCTCGGAGAACTGACATTCTCTCTGACCCAAGGTGTCATCAGTGCCAAGGACCGTCTGGTCACCATGTCCACCGGGTCCACCATGAATCTTCTCCAGACCGATTGTTCCATCAACTCCGGCAATTCCGGCGGTGCACTGTTCAATCTCTACGGAGAGGTCATCGGTGTCACCAACGCCAAATACTCCAACAACGGCTCCAGCAATGAAGCATCCATTGAAAACATCGGCTTTGCCATCCCTATGAACCATGTTCGCAGCATCGTGGAAAGCATCATTGAGAAGGGTTATTTTGCCAAGCCCTATATTGGCGTATCCGTAACGGATGTCAGTCAGGAGACCCAAAGCTACGGTCTTCCTCAGGGCGCTGCCGTCAAGACTGTGGCAGAGGATTCCCCTGCGGCGGCTGCCGGTCTGCAGGTCAACGACATTATCACCAAGGTTAACGGTAAAGAGATTACCGGAAGCAGCGATCTGGTGGCCCTGGTAGGTAAAGCAGCCACCGGTGACACTTTGGCGATGCAGGTCTACCGACAGGGCGTCACCATGGAGATCACTGTCACAGTAGGGGAGCAAATTCAGTCTGCCTCCCCGGAACAAAACCAACCTACCCAACCCCAGCAAAACAGCCAGGGTTTCTTCCCTTGGGGCAGATAACAAACAAAGTGCCGGTCCCCGTGGACCGGCACTTATTTACGGTTGTCGGTAATAGTCTGATGAAAGCAGCAAGTTGCTGACGGCGATATACTCCCGGGTCTTTTTTGTCATTTCCTCCAGGTAGGACTGGGGCACATCCTTCTGGTAACGATTCCGGACGATGTCATAACCGGATGCATTGACCTTACAGGCTACTCCATCGCTGATCCAGCTGCCGTTGGGAAATAAAGCATATCCCACATATCTGGGATCAAAAGCATCCTGCCCAAGATAATGATAAGGACTGTCGATACCCATAAGATTGAGCATTGTAGGGACAAAATCCGAGGTATTCAGGGTTTTGGAAACCACAATGTTAGGGCAGTCCACTGACCACACAAAACAGGGTGTCCTCTCCAACAGCAGCGTATCCTCCACACCGGAGTGGGCATACAACTCCTGCATGTTTTTGTAGCCGTAGGTATAGTGGTCGGTCATTGCCATAATCACCGTGTTTTCCAATTGACCTGCCTGGGCAAGCTCCTGAAGCAGACGGGCGAACAGATCATCCACCAGCTTCGCCTTCACCCGGGCACAATCCTCTTCCTCGCTGGCGTACTTTCCACGATACTCGGGATACTGCTTCAGGGCATAGTGGCTCAACACCTCATTATACACATAACTCAAATGGGCAGAGCGGGTGATGATGGTATTGAAGCTCTTCCCCTCCCGGAAGAAAAGCTCCTTTAATTCCGGAATATCAAACAACAGGCAATCGTCATACAGGCGATCTTTGTCTGTTTCGTAATCCTCGTAGCAGTTATATTTCAGATACCCCATTGCGGGTTCGAATACTCCACGGCTGTAAAAATCCGGGGTATTGTAATGGAACACCTGTGCGGTATAACCGCTGTCAGTCATTTGGGATGCCAATGACTGGCGGAAAGAGTTGGTTACATAGTCAAAGACATATCCGCCGTTGGTGGGCAGGTAGATACCTGTATTCATGCAGAACTCGGAATTGATGGTCCGTGCCGTACCGTAACCGGGGGTATAAAACTCCGTAAAGTTGATCCCCTGGTGCATCAGGCGGTACAGAGTTGGGGTATCCTCCGGAGTGATCATCCAGTCATCCATGGACTCCATCAGCACCAAAACTACATTTTTCCCGGCAAAAATGCCGGTCATTTCATTGTCCTGCTTTTGGGGACGCTGCGCAAAATAGTCATCCAGGCGCTTGGTCTGTTCCTGCATGGCGCTTCGGTATGCAGGTGTCAAGGGATACAGATGGTGCTTCCACACATCCCGCAATACCAGCTGATAGATTCCGGTGATGTCATAGGTATTCTTGGCATCGTACATGGTGTTGTAGGTTGCCCGGTAGGAGGAGGACTGGGCATATTCCGAACGGGTCCCCCAGATCCCCAGGTCCTTGGCAAATACCAATTCCGGGGTCAGGAACAATCCCACCACCGTCAGCAACAAGGCAAGCACCGCAAGCAGCCGCCCCGGAAGTGTGTTGATCTCCCGGGGAAATTTCCATAGGATCGCCGCTCCGGCTGCCAGCAAAAGGATGCCTCCTATCCACCACAAAAGGGGAAAGGTCTTCAGCACATCCCCCAGATAATCCGCCCCTTCTCCTGCATAAAATACATCCCGCAGCCACATCATTCTGCCAAAGACACTATAGTAGCCTGTTTGTGCCAAGGTCCATAGCAGGGACAAAAAATACAGAACTCCAAAGAGAATCCTCCCTACCTTTCGGGGTAGGATCCCACACAGAAGCGCCAAAAGAAGCGCCCACAACCCACCAAAAAGAAAGGGTGACCACTCCCCCGGCAGCAAGAGAAACCATGCAAAAAGCTCTATTCCCAGAAAGGCGCCTGTCAAAATAAGAATTCCGGAGGTTCTTCTCCAGAAGTCATGAAACAGTTCTTTCATCAAGATCCCACCTAAATTCCGTCCATAATGGAACTATTATATTCCAAATGGATAAAAATGTAAACAAAAACCGTCGATTCACACCGCCATATAAAAATACTCGGTTATGGTCTGTGGAGATTCCGCCATACCGTTGGCAAGCCACCACCGGAGGGTCTGAACAAAGGTAGACGCGATATGATCGATCCAAAAGCTTTCGGGCAGGCATCTGTTCTTTCTTTGCGCAAACTGGGGCAAGTGATCCACTACCAGCTGACGAAGCTTCTCCTGAAAGTATTGCAAAAACAGCTCGTTATTCTGACCGGATAGCAACAGAAGAATATTATTGTCATTCTTCAGTAAGTGCTGAAATAGATGCAGAAAAACAGAATCCGGTGCATCACAGGCAAATATATGGCTGTGGCCACAGGATTCCTTCCCCGATGCATCCAAAATATGGCAAAACAGCTCTTCACAAAGCTCTTTCAGTAGAAAATCCTTTGTTTCAAAATGGGCATAAAACGTGGCTCTGCCCACATCCGCCTTCTCAATGATTTCCCCCACAGTGATCTGCCCGAATTCCTTCTCCGATAGCAAACCGATAAAAGCAGAAAAGATCGCTTCCCGTGTTTTTCTTTGTCGTCTGTCCATAAGCCCTCCGTACACTTTTCTCAGATTGTTCCGTATCATACATTCCAGCAGGCCTGCGTATTGTTCTTATGCAGTATAGCATATATAATTCTATACAGCAAGTATAATACCGAATATATTGTTCACCAATTTCCAGGAGGGATCCTTATGAAAACCGAAAAGAGAATTCTCACAGCATTTCTCCTCAATCTGCTGTTCTCTGTTTTTGAATTTATCGGCGGTCTGTGGACCGGAAGTGTCGCCATATTATCGGATGCCATCCATGATATGGGAGACGCCGCCACCATTGGTGTTTCCTATTTTTTGGAAAAAAAGAGCAAACTGCCTCCGGACGGAAAATACACCTACGGCTACGGTAGATTCTCTGTCATTGGCGGTGCCATTTCCTCCCTGGTGCTCTTGCTGGGTTCTGCAGCAGTGATCTACAGCGCCATTATGAGAATCATACATCCCTCCCCCATCCGCTATGATGGTATGATCCTATTTGCCGTCATCGGGATATGCGTCAATTTTGCCGCAGCCTACATCACCCATGACGGAGCATCCCTGAACCAAAAGGTTGTCAGTTTGCATATGTTAGAGGATCTGCTTGGCTGGGTGGTGGTTTTGATCGGCGCTTTGGTCATGCGTTTTACCAACCTTACGGTCATTGACCCCATTATGTCCATGGGCATTGCCGTATTTATCCTCATAAACGCATCCAGGTATTTGAAAGATGCTCTGTGTCTGTTCCTTGAAAAGGTCCCCCGGGACATGGATGCAGCACAGATAAAAGAACACCTCCTGGGTATTGACGGGGTTCTGGATGTACACCACATCCACATCTGGAGCATGGATGAACACACAAACCTTGTCACTATGCATATCGTAACAAACGGACACCCCCACTCCATTAAGGATGCTGTCCGGGCAGAACTGAAAGAACACGGCATCACTCATGCCACTTTGGAGCTGGAAGAAGAAGAGGAACACTGCCACGAAACCCATTGCGGCATAGAAAGTGGCGGCAACGGGGAATGTCATCATCATCAC
>JAGAMQ010000169.1 GCA_017624645.1 Oscillospiraceae bacterium | reverse complement strand
GGTTGTCCACCTTGACAAAGGGAGCCAGGTAGGTATCGAAGGAGGAGAAGGCCTGTGCGCATGTCCACTCGTTCTGCATGATACCCAGGAAGTTGACCATCTGGTTGCACAAGGTGGAAAGGTGGCTGGCAGGAGAGGAGGTGATCTTTCCGGGAACACCGCCCAGACCCTCCTGGATCAGCTGCTTCAGACTCCAGCCGGCGCAGTAGCCGGTGAGCATGCTCAGATCGTGCAGATGCAGAGCGGCGCTGCGGTGTGCCTCGGCGATCTCGCTGTCGTAGATCTCGGTGAGCCAGTAGTTGGCAGTGATGGCGCCGGAGTTAGAAAGGATCAGACCGCCCACAGAGTAGGTAACGGTGGAGTTCTCCTTCACACGCCAGTCGTTGATCTTCAGGTAGTCGTCCACCAGATCCTTGTAGTTGAGCAGGGCGGAGTTGACATTACGCACCTTCTCACGCTGCTTACGGTACAGGATGTAGGCCTTTGCCACATCGGCATAGCCGCACTCGGACAGGACCTTTTCCACGCTGTCCTGAATGTCCTCCACCGCGATCAAGCCATCGGTGATCTTGGCTTCGAAGTCTGCGCTGACCTGCAGGGCCAGCATGTTGATGACGCTGGGGTGGTACTGCTTATCAAGGGCCTCAAAAGCCTTGATCATTGCTGCGCTGATTTTGGAAATCTCGAATTCGACGGTTCCGCCGTCGCGCTTCAGAACCTTATACATATCTCTATCCTCCAGTGTAATTTTGCAAAAAATACAGGCAATGGGTTTTCTGCCTGAAAACTCGCATTGCCCGTATTATATACACAAATCGTCAAAATGTCAATATCTTGTTGAAAAAAATTTTTCGAAGCACAATATGTTGTGTTTTACTTGCTACGAATCGTTACATTCTCTACATATGGGGATAGAATGTCGCAGTATGCCTCCAGCTCCGCTTCCTGGGGTGCGGACAGCCCGGAAAAGGCCACAGTATCCCGGTCCACGAAGCTTTGCAGATACAACACAGCAGGCTTTTTTCCCGGCACCAAGGACGCCAGCCACTGTCCCAGCTCCTGCATATCCTGCCCCTCATGCAAAGGGCACACCAGGGTGGTGCGCAGCTCATAAGGAACATTTCCCTCAATGAGATATCGCAGGCTCTGCTCCGTGGCGGAAAGGTCCATCCGGGGAAGACCCACGGTCTCGGCATACTTCCGGGGGCTGTTTTTCACGTCCATGGCCACATAGTCCACAAGACCCTTTTCCACCAACTGCCGGAGCAGCCGGGGGTTGGAGCCGTTGGTATCCAGCTTGGTAAGAAAGCCCAGTGCCTTGATCTCCTCCAGCAGCCGGGGCAGTTCGGGGGAAAGGGTCGGCTCGCCGCCACTGACGCACACCGCATCCAGCAGGCCCTGCTTTCCCTTAAGAAAATCCAGAAAGGCTTCCTCGGTCATATAGGCTTCCTGCCCATGGGGCAAAAGGTCTGTATTGTGGCAGAAGGGGCAGCGGTAATTGCACCCCTGTAAAAACACCGTGCAGGCCACCTTTCCGGGGTAGTCCAACAGGGTCATTTTTTGCAGTCCGGAAATCATAAGATCACCTCTAAATGTGTCTTGTATCTTCAAATTCCGGTTTATCGATCAATTTTAAATTTCGTCTGTAGGGGAGGGTCTTGACCCTCCCGGCGGAAATCATTTGTGTTTTAGAATTTCGGGAGGGTCAAGACCCCCCCCTACGCAAGATATAAAACAGCTCGATAAACCGGAATTTGCGGTTCAGTTTTCCTGCTTGACGAGTGCCTGCTCCATGGTTTTTCCCAGGGTGTAGAAAAATACATTGTCCCGGGAGGGAGAAAGGTCTGTGAGCAAGCCCCGGGTGGCATACACCGCATAACTGCTGAAAAGGATGGGACATACCCGGCCGTCATCCATCACATTCTGATGGAGGGTATAGTAGTTGCCGTGGTTGGCCAGGGATTCCGTTGCCAGAGAGTAAAGGCTCACATCTGCGATGCCGCCGTAATTCAGCGCGCCCTTCTTGTCAAAGAAAGCAGAAAGGTCCATATTGGGAGAAAGCTTGGTCTGTCCCAGGCACAGGTCAAAGGTCCGCTCCTTCAGATGCTTGCGGTAGGTACTTCCTCCCACCTCCAGCATCTGCACCGCAAGACCGGCATCGGTAAGGGCCTTGCCCACGTCCCGGGCCACCCGGACCCGAAGACTGTCGTCGCTGTTCACCAGCAGCACCACAGGATTGCCCACCAGATTGGCACCGGATACCGCGTTCTTTAAGGTTTCCCCGGTTCCGTCGTAATCATACTTTTCCGCCTGCACCTGACTGTAATAAGGAGAAAGGGGCGAAGCGGGCAGACTTGCCCCTCTTCCGAAGCCCCGGAAATAGGCAGCGGCAATGGTGTCCCGGTCGATGGAGAAGGTCAACGCAGACCGGACCTCCGGCACAGAGAACACCGGGCTTTGCATATTGCAGAACAGGTACAGGAAAATGCCGTTTTCGCAGTCCCACAACTCATAGTCGCAGCGGTAGTCTGCATACCGGTCAGAGCCGGGATCGGCACACACCAGATCCAATTCAAAGAATTCAAAGGTATCCCGGATCTGGGGAGCATCCTCTGCCGTCACCAGGGTGATGGCAGGGGCACGGGCTGCCAATTCTGCCTTACACCACCAGTCGCCCCTGCGGCGGAGCAGGGGATTTCCCGTGCTGTTGTCCAGCAGATAAGGGCCGGAGCCAAGGGGCATGGTTTCCTGCAGCTGGGATTCCTTGAGGATGGGGATATCCAGCAAAATGGGCAGATTTTCCATGGGTACATCCGTCTGGATCACCACAGAGCCGTTTTCCCCGAGGGAAACGGTATGGATATGGGCAAACCGACCGGCATAGTAACTGCTGGATCTTGCGGCGTTCAGGGTCGCCGCCACATCCTGCGCCGTCACGGCGCTGCCGTCGGAGAAGGTGGCGCTTTCCAGATAAAAGGTATAGGTCTTCATGTCCTGAGACATGGAATACTCCTTGCACAGGATGGGGTGCACATTATAATCCCGATCCACGGAAAACAGGCTCTGATACAGGAGGGTAAACAGCGCCCGGTTGGTAAAATCCGAGGTCAGCAAGGGATTGAAGCCCTCCTCCGGATAGTAAATGAGGGTCAGCTTTTGCTCTCCTGCCTGATTGGGGTGGGTGTACACCGGACCTGTGTAGTCCTCGTCCCAAGTCAATCCGTCCCCGGTGGGGGTATAGGAATCGGGATCCACCGTGCAGGCGCAAAGAGACAGCATCAGTACCGCCGTCAGCACAAGGGCAATGCCTTTTTTCATCTCGATTCCTCCTTACATACAATGATAGCCCCCTGAGAGCCCCGCTGGGCACCGGTACACCGGTGGGACCAGAAAAGCTTTGGGTCGCAAGCGGTACACAGGTCGCTCATCGCGATCTTGGTCACACCCGCCCGCCTCAAGGCAAAGGCGTTTACCGCCTTTAAGTTTGCATAATATTTTTCGTCACGGGCTTGGATAAATTCCCGGATCCCCTCACCGTAGGTCTGCAACAGAGCATCGGGAACATCCCCATCGGTCTGGAAGCAGCACTGGGCGATATTGGGACCGATGGCGGCACAAATATCTTCCGCCTTGCAGCCAAAGGCTTTCACCATGGCAGCTACGGTCTTTCCGGCAATGTCCTTTGCCGTACCCCGCCAGCCGGCATGGGCAGCCCCCACCGCACCGGTCACCGGATCATGAAAAAGGATGGGGGTACAGTCGGCAGTGAATATCACCAGCGCCGTACCCGGGGTATCCGTCACCAGCGCGTCACAGGGGGCAAGCTCCGGTGCCGTCAGTCCGGCACCCCAAAGGGAAGCATCCGCCACCCGGACCGTGTCGGTATGCTCCTGCTTGGTCAGCACCAGCCTTTGGGGGTCAAAACCCAAAGCATCCGCCAGAATACGGTAGTTTTCCGCCACGTTTTTCGGGTCATCCCCCCGATGGGTGCCGATATTCATGGATTCCAAACAACCCTCACAGACACCCCCCAGCCGGGTGGTGAAGCAAATGGGTGTCCGGAT
>JAGAMQ010000168.1 GCA_017624645.1 Oscillospiraceae bacterium | reverse complement strand
ATCCATGCCTTTACTTTTATACAATTCTTCTATGGTACCATGGGGAACAAAATCCTTCCCAAGGTCAATCCCCTGTACACCAAGTGCAGGATCTTTTTCCATGAGGGCACAGGCAATGGATTCCCGCAGACCACTGCCATCGGCAGCTTCCTCCACCACGATTACCCTCTTGCAACCGGCCAGGGCTTCAGAAAGCTCCTGTACTGGCAGGGGGTTCAGGCGCAGGATGCGGACGACCCGAAAATCCATTCCCTCCTGCGCGAGCTCCTCAGCTGACTGCAGGCAGGAATTACATATGGTTCCGTAGGTAACCAAAGCAATATTGCCCTCAGGGATGTGGGTGCAAACAGGACAACCGCCCATGGGTTCCCACCTACTCTCCCGCAGCGCACCGTTACCACCTCTCGGGTATCGCAGCGCTACAGGGCCGCTGCAACATTTTACTGCCCATGAGAGCATATTTTTTAGCTCTTCCGTACAAGCCGGCGCAAGGACGCTCATACCGGGGATTTGACGAAGAAAGCCTACATCGTAAATGCCATGGTGAGTTTCTCCATCCTCACCCACAAGACCTGCGCGGTCTACCGCAAAGACAACATGAAGTCCCTGCAAAGCAACATCGTGCATGATCTGATCATAGCTGCGCTGAAGAAACGTGGAATACAGCGCAACCACAGGAATCATTCCCTGCTTCGCAAGACCGCCTGCCATAGAGACAGCATGCTCTTCGGCAATGCCAACATCAAAAAAACGCCTTGGATACTGCTTTTTGAAATCCAGCAGTCCCGTTCCGCCGGGCATTGCAGCTGTAATAGCGCACAATCTGGGTTCCGTTTTCGCCAATGCAGTTATTGCCTCGCCAAAGGATGATGAGAAGGTCTCGCTGTTTTTGGAAAACACTTCTCCGGTTACCGGATCAAATTTACCTACACCGTGAAAGAGCTTCGGATGCTCCTGAGCCGGTGCGTAGCCTTTTCCCTTCCGGGTGATGACATGCAAAAGCACAGGGCGCTTCGCTTCCTTTGCGATATGCAGCAGAGAAATAAGATTCTCTGTATCATGTCCGTCCACGGGACCCAGATAGGTAAATCCCATGTCTTCAAACATAGTAGTGGGGATCAACATTCTGCGAAGGCTATCCTTAATACTCCTTGTAAAACGAAACACCGCATCTCCGCCGGGGATTTTAGAGAGAAATTGCTTATATCTCCTCTTCATCACCAAATATCGGTGTTTGGTTCGGAGAATTCCAAGATGGGACGCCATACCGCCTACGTTATGATCGATAGACATAGCATTGTCATTTAACACTACGATCATAGGCTCACCACTTACACCGGCGTCATTTAGGCCCTCGTACGCCATTCCACCGGTGGCAGCGCCATCGCCCATTAGAGCAATAACCTGATAGTCTTCGCCGGACAGTGTCCGGGCTCTGGCCATCCCCAATGCGATGGATACGGAACTGGAGGCATGACCGGCAGTGAAAGCATCACAATCGCTTTCTTTTGGCTTTGGAAAGCCCGCCATGCCCTCAAATTTCCGCAGGGAAGAAAACGCCGCCTGGCGACCGGTCAGTATCTTATGGACATAAGACTGGTGACCAACATCAAAAACCAGACGGTCGCTGGCGGTATCAAAGACAGTTTCCAATGCAACCGTCAGTTCTACTACGCCCAAATTTGATGCAAGATGTCCTCCGGTCCTGCTGACATGATCTACGAGAAACTCCCGTATCTCACTACATAGTTGCTCACGCTGGGAAGCATTGAGGGAAATAAGATCAGCATGGCTCCGGATATTCTGCAATATACTCACAGGTAACACAACCTAACTGTTATTTCTTTTAAAAAGGTGGGGTATGTTAGAGAACACAAAAATAATTTTACCTACAAAGGAAACGATCTCCGTGCAGGAATTAATGGCAAATGTTTTGCCCATGGCTTTGCCGCCCACCGTCAAACCGGCAACCAACGCAGACATTAAAAGCGTCGCTACCTGGGGGAATGTGAATGAAAAATTCTGCAGGATCTGCGCTGCAATGGTGGCAGAAGCGGAACCGGAAACAACGCCGCAAATATCTCCAATCACATCATTGCAAATGGAGCTGACACGCTCAGCGTTCCGCAAAAGTCGGATGGCCTGTATGCTGCCCGGGACCTTCCGTGCAGCCATGGAGTGAAAGGGCTTTTCATTAGCAGAGGTAACTGCTACACCAATCACATCAAACACAATACCGATCAAAACTATTGCAAACAAAATCAGGAACGCAACAGGCATAGAGCTGCTGGCCATGATCTCGTCGGAAACAAAAGAAATCGTACCGGAAATCAGAATAGTAACAAGAAAAATCGTAACGACCCAACGGATCGTTTTATTGCGTTCTTTCCTTTGTGACGCCGGGTCAGATTTAGACACAGTATATATCCCCTTTTTATGTTCTGGGACGGTGACAGACAGGATAAATCTTACGGCTTAGGTCGGGTTGTGTTTCACCGGACGGAACCTGCCGTTGCCGTACAGGCCGTTTCCATTTAATCCATCCGCCCAGGTGTTGCCCGCCTGGATACCCGATTGCCACTTAGTCCGTACTGTAATCCCCTGCCTGCCCAATTACGACAGCCTAGGTGATTTCCACGACAGAATGTGCCATAGTCTTAGCCTCTTTTGCAAACATGGTTTCCAGAAGCGATGGTAGCAGTTGCGTGGCCATCGCAAACCGGCTACT
>JAGAMQ010000167.1 GCA_017624645.1 Oscillospiraceae bacterium | reverse complement strand
GTCCCCGGCTTTGCGTCTTAAAGAGGATCCTCCGGAAGCTGTGCGGAAAGGGCAGATACCTCATAGGCGGTGCGCTCCTGAAGTCCCTCCTCCGTTACCTTGGTGTAGATTCGGCTTTGGAGCCTGCCCTGCAGCCGGATAATGTCCCTTGTGTGGCAGTCGGATATCTCCAGGGCGGTTCTGCCCCAGGCAATGCAGGGGATATAATCTGCCCGGTGAAAGGCCCGGGGAACGGCAAGCATCATATCGCAGATCTCCCGTCCCAAGGGGGTCCTCCGGTACACAGGCTCTTTGCAAAGAGGTCCTTCCAGCACCACCTCGTTGATGGGCTCCCCGTCCTCTGCCAAAACTTCAGAGGCGAATACAAATATCATCAGTCTGCGCCCGGTCTCGGTGCGCAAATTGTGGGAGCGGATTTGTCCGGTTACGGTAAGCATGGAGCCACCGCAGGGATCCAACTCTGCCAAAACAGTTTCTTCGGTGATTACCGGCAGCAGGTCCACAGCTCCGGAAAGCCGGGGGACTTCCAACAGAAAGCGAAGAAAACGCCTGCCGTGGTTTTCGTGGGAAAACTCGGGAAGCTCCACGAGACTCCCCCGGAGGGTAATGCTGTTGTTCGTATGTTCCATAGTACCACCTCTAACACAGTTGTATGGAACATTCTATGACAGGAAAAGAAAAACAGACCTTGCAGGAAGGTCTGTTTTTTGTCTATTTACGTTTACGGGGTGCTTGGCGGTCGGATGGTGTGCGATGGTTTCTTCTCTTAGGTGCAGGGGCTTTGGGCAGGATCTTTGCAGGCCCGCTGCGGGGCGGGACAGCCCGAATGAGACACTTGGGACCGGAACCGATAAGATCCTCCCGATGTGCCTTTAGGAGTGCCTCCCGAACCAAATAATAATTTTTGGGATTGCGGTATTGGATCAAAGCCCGCTGCATGGCTTTTTCATGGGGATCTGTAGGAACATATACCTTCTCCATGGTTCGGGGATCCAGTCCGGTGTAGTACATGACGGTGGAAAGGGTAGAGGGTGTGGGGTAGAAGTCCTGTACCTGCTCTGGATTGTAGCCCATATCCCGAATATATTCCGCAAGCTCAATGGCTTCTTTCAGGGTAGAGCCGGGATGGCTGGACATGAGGTAGGGAACCAGATACTGATTCATCCCAAACTGCTTGTTGAGGGCAAAATACTTATCCACAAAGCGGTTGTACACGGTGTTGCGGGGTTTTCCCATCCGGTCCAGTACGGCGTCTGCCACATGCTCGGGGGCGACTTTCAGCTGACCGGAGATGTGGTGCTGTACAAGCTCCTTGAAGAAGGTATCTTTCTTGTCTGCAAGAAGATAGTCAAAGCGGATACCGCTGCGGACAAACACTTTTTTTACACCGGGAAGCTTTCGCAGCTTCCGCAGTAAAGCGATGTAATCCGAATGGTCTGCACGCATATTTTTGCAGGGGGTGGGGTACAGACATTGCCGCCCGCCGCAGGCACCTTTACTAAGCTGTTTTTCACAGGCGGGATGGCGGAAATTGGCAGTGGGACCGCCAACATCGTGGATGTATCCCTTGAAATCCTTATCCTTTATCATTTCTTCAGCTTCTGACAGAATGGATTCATGACTTCTTGTCTGGATGATCCGTCCCTGATGAAAGGTCAGGGCGCAAAAGGAGCAGGCACCGAAGCAGCCCCGGTTGCTCACAAGGCTGAATTTGACTTCTTCAATGGCAGGTACACCACCGGCTTTTTGGTAGCTGGGATGCCATGTGCGCATGTAGGGCAGGGCATAGACCCTGTCCATCTCCTCTGTTGTCAAGGGCTTTTGAGGGGGATTCTGCACGACGAATTCATTGCCGTAAGGCTCTGCCAGCCGTTTGGCGGTAAAGGGGTCGCAGTTCCCGTACTGGATCCGGAAGCTTTCAGCGTAGCTGCGTCGGTTCTTTTTTAACTCCTCATAGGAGGGCAGGACCACCGTGGGCAGGCTTTCGTCCAGCTGTGTGGCGCGAAACACCGTTCCGTCAATGTAGGTAATGTCCCGTACCTCCATACCGGAGTTCAATGCGTCTGCAATTTCTACAATGCTCTTTTCTCCCATGCCATACATGAGAAGGTCAGCCTGACTGTCCAGCAGTACGGAACGCTTCATGCTCTCGGACCAGTAGTCGTAGTGTGCCAGCCTGCGCAGACTGGCTTCAATACCGCCGATAAGGATGGGTACATCCTTGTAGGTCTGTCGGATCAGATTGCAGTAAACAACGGTGGCGTAATCCGGACGCTTTCCCATTTGACCGCCGGGGGTAAAGGCGTCTGTCTTTCGGCGATGCTTGGTGACGGAATAGTGGTTGACCATGGAGTCCATGTTGCCTCCGGAAACCAAAAAACCAAGCCTGGGTCTGCCAAAAATGTTGATGGATTGGGGATCTTTCCAGTTGGGCTGGGAAATGATGCCTACGGAATAACCGGCAGCCTCCAAAACACGGCTGATAATGGCGTGTCCAAAGGAGGGGTGATCCACATAGGCATCCGCGATCACATACACAAAATCGCACTGTTCCCAACCGCGTTGTACCATTTCTTTTTTATTGATGGGAAGAAAATCCATATGCCTTCCTCCGAAATTTATTTTGTTTATTATAGCACTGATTCCGGAAAAAAGAAAGAGGGAACTGTTTATTGACAATTGTTGAGAAGTAGGATATGATAAACAATAACTTTTTGGGAAGGTACATATGAAAAAAATTCCATTATTCGTTGCGCTGGCATTGCTGCTGGGCTGCGTTGCCGGCTGCGGCAATACTGACACCCCTGACGGCATCACGGAAAAACCGGCCCCGGCGCTAACCGGCAGTGTTGCCATTGAAGGTGAGGCTGCTGCGGATCGGCCTGTTACCGCCAAGGCAACCGTGGATCAGACGGATGCCGAGCTTGTCTATGAGTGGAGCGTGGATGGTGTGGTCCTTTCCGGTTTCACCGGGCAGACCTGTCATGTCCCTGTTACTGCTGGTGACAAGAAGCTGGCTGTTGCAGTCAAAGCTGCGGACGAAAAAATCTATAGCGGAAGCATTGTAAGTGAGGAGATTACTGTGAAAGCAAAGGAAGGAACAAAGATGACCCTTGCTGGTCTGTACAACGATATGAAGATCCTTGGTCGTACCCCTGTGGACGGCACCGGCATCAGTACTGCATGGCCCGGCACCGGCTTCTCCATCAAGGTCAAGTCTGAGGGTGGCCCCTTGAAGCTGGGCGTGAATGTTGGCAACAATAATTCCACTCTGCCTTATTACTGCGTGGAGGTGGACGGTGTTCAGGTTGACCGCCCCGTAATGATCGGCACTATGGAGTATACTCTGGAGCTGACCGCCGGTGAGCACTCCGTCACTGTGTACCGGGATTCCTGCAATTCCCCCCAGGTCCCCTGTAAGCTGGAGTACATCGATTTTGCCGGTGAGGTGCTGGCAAAGCCTGAAAACAAGGCTCTGTATATTGAGGTTGTAGGCGACTCCATCGCCAGTGGCCTCGGCTCTTTGGGCACCTACACCCAGGGTGTGGATTGGATCAACGAGGAACATTCCGTTTCCAACAGCTTCAGCTGGTATGTGGCACAGGACTTTGATGCAGATGTTTCCGTGGTTGCCAAGGGTGGCATTGGTGCAGCGAAGACAGCCCTTGATAAGACCATGCCCGATGTATACCCCTATGTGAACGGCTATACCGGCGATG
>JAGAMQ010000166.1 GCA_017624645.1 Oscillospiraceae bacterium | reverse complement strand
TGTCGCAGACAGTGCATCCCCATCTTGGTCCCCGCATTTATGAGGGGGCTGCTGAGCGTAGCGAAGCTGGGGGAGTCGTTGCGGCACAAAGCTCCCCCCGGCTCGCCTTACAGCGATCCACCCCCTCGCAAGCCCGGGGGGCAAGGGTGCATACCGCAAACCAAACTGCTCGATAAATTGGAATTTACAGGAGCTTGAACAGTTCTTTTTTTTGCTCCAGGACGCTGCCCAGTTGCCGGATATATTCCTCCGGGAATTTGGGGTTGTGGAATCTTTGGAGCCTGCCGTCGGGCAGGTTCACCTTGTTCATACCGCCGCCGCCCAGAGACACGACGGTATGGACCTCCTCCATCATGTAGATGTTGTAAAGGCACGCTGTGCCGGGCTTGCACCAGCCCACATTTTCAAAGCTGCCGGACATATATTTCTGCCGGTACAGGTAGTAGGGCACATAACCCAGCCGGGAAAGCTCCCCGTTGGCGTATGCCACCATTCGTGCCACCTCTTCTGCAGTGGGGAGGGTGACCTTTTGCTCAAAAAGGTCCGCGCCTTTTTTCAGCGCCAGGGTATGTACGGTAATGTTGGCAGGGGACAGGGCGGCTACCCGGTCCAGACTGCTGCAAAAACCCGCATAATCATCCCCGGGCAGACCGGCGATGAGATCCATATTGATGGCATCAAAGCCTGCATCCACCGCTTCTTGGTAGCTGCGCAGCACATCTTCTGCCTTGTGGGGCCGACCGCAGGCACGGAGCACCGGGTCTTGCATGGTTTGGGGGTTAATGCTCATTCGGTCCGCACCGGCTTGACGGATGGCGGAGAGTTTTTCTGCGTCCAAAGTGTCGGGCCTGCCGCCTTCCACGGTGAATTCCAGACATTGGGAAAGGTCAATATGGCTGCGGATGCGTTGGATCAGCCATGTTATCTGTTCTTTGGACAGGGTGGTGGGAGTGCCGCCTCCTATATACAGGCTACGAACCTTCCGCCCGGAACTTTCCAGTAGCTTTCCCGTAAGGGTCAGCTCCTGCTCCAGCGCCTGCAGATACGGCTCCAAAAGCTCGGTGCGTTTGCCCACGGTGCGGCTGACAAAGCTGCAGTAGGCACAGCGGGTGGGGCAGAAGGGGATGCCAATGTACAAGGACACATGGTGCGGCTGCAAATGTTCCATGGCAGCTACCGTTGCTTCGGAGCAGGCGGCTGCCAGAGCGGCCCGCTCCGGTGTGACAAAATATTCCCTTTCCATCATTTTCCGGGCGGAAGCGGCAGCGCCGCCGGAAAGAAGGTGCCGGGTGGTCAGCTTGGTGGGGCGGACTCCGGAAAGAGCCCCCCACTGACTGGGCTGTGCCATATGGGGAAGTGCCGCCAAATAGTAGCTTTGCTGCAGGCATTTGCGCCGGGCGGAAACGGTTTCTTTGTCCGCTGCCAGCCGCTTGACCCCCCGGGTGGTTTTGCCCTCCAGCTCTATGGTGGTCACGGCGGTGAGCCATTTATCCCCCCGGTACAGCCGGGAAACTGCCTGTCCCTGATCCGCAATGGTGGCGGCAGGAAACAACGCCATCTGCAGCTGCTCGATGGCGTATAATTCCTCATGACCCAATAGTGTCAGCTTCATTGTCTTACCTGCAGGTAGGGGTTGCTGCGCTTTTCCACGGAAAGGGTAGAGCTTTCTCCGTGGCCGGGCAGCACCAGATAGTCTTCTTCCAAGGCGGCAAGCCGGGCAAGGGAATCCCACATTTTACGGTGGTCGCTGCCGGGCAGGTCGGTACGGCCGCAGGTGCCGGCGAACAAGGTGTCCCCGGAGAACATGGCGTTTTCGCACAGCAGACACACGCCGCCGGGGGTATGTCCCGGGGTGTGCAGTACCTTGAGGGTCAGCCCTGCCAGAACAAGAGTGTCCCCGTCCTCATAGTGGTGGGTGCAGGGGACGGTGCCCAGTGTCAGCCGGTTGGGCAGCGCCAGATCTGCCTTGTGGATATAGACCTTACAGCCGGTTTCGGCGGCAATGTCCTTGACACCGCCCACGTGGTCAAAGTGACCGTGGGTCAGCAGGACGGCCTCCACCTCTTTTCCCCGGGATCGGACCTGCTCAAGGATCTGCTCGGCGTCAAAGCCGGGGTCAATGAGGATGCACTTATTGCCCTCCTCCTGCCACACCATGTAGCAGTTGGTATAAAGGGAGCCGCCGGGAATGGTAAAAATTTTCATGGTAATTACCTCTATGCAATGAACGAGTGAAAAGTGAATAGTAAATAGTGAAAAAGTTAGCCGCGGCGGGGGGCGTCCATCAGCTGGGCGGTGTCCAGGATCAAAGTCACGGGACCGTCGTTGATGGATTCCACCTGCATATCCGCACCGAAGCGGCCGTGTTGGGGCGGGAAGCCCAGCTTTTCACACTCGGTGAGGAATTGTTCATACAGCCGGTTACCCAGCTCCGGATTGGCAGCGCCGGCAAAGCTGGGCCGCCGTCCTTTCCGGCAGTTGCCGTACAGGGTGAACTGGCTGACCACCAGCACCTGTCCGCCTACGTCGGAAAGACTTAAATTCATTTTTTCGTTTTCGTCCTCAAAGACCCTGAGACCCAAAGCCTTTTCCGCAAGGTAGCGGCAGTGCTCTTCGGTATCCTCCGGGCCGACGCCCAGCAGAATGAGGAAGCCCCGGGAGATCTGTCCGGTGACTTCTCCGTCGATGGTAACCGAGGCGGAGCGGACTCTTGTTAAAACAGCACGCATAGTGGTCGAATCTCCTTTTAGTTTTGCCCTCTGCGGGAGCCGAGGACATCCCGGATGTTCAGAAGCTTATTTCGGATGCTCTCCAGCTCGGTGACATTGCGCACCTCGAAGCGGACGGTAAAGACACTGTGTCCGTCGGGCAGGTCCTTGCCGGAAAGCTCCTTTACCCGAACCCGGGCGGTGGTCATGACCATGGCAAGGTCCAGCAAAAGACCGTCCCGGGTAATGCAGTCCAGTTCCAAGGTGGTATCGAAGGGCTGCTCCTCCACCTGATCCCACCGGACCCGGACCCAACGGGCAGCCTGCTGGGGGTCATGGGCACCGATGGTATTGGGGCAGTCTACCCGGTGGATCGACACGCCGAAGCCCTTGGTGATGAAGCCGATAATGGCATCCCCCGGCACCGGGGTACAGCACTTGGCAAATTTGATCATGCAGGAGTCGATATCCTCTACGATGACACCGTTTACTGCATGGCGGTCCTTCTTCACAGGCTCTGCGGGGGTGCGCAGAGGATTCTGATTTGCCTTTTCCTGATTCTGCGCCTTTACCGCCTTGGTAATGTCGTCCCGGATCCTGCCCACGGCTTTGGTGGCGGTAAGACCGCCGTAGCCGATGGCGGCATACAGATCGTCCCAGCTGTCAAAAGCCAGTTTTCTCAGCAGGGTCTGCTCCAAGGCTTCCTCCATGGAGCCGGGCAGAGGCAGCAAAAGACGGCGCATCTCCGATTCAAAGCTTGCTTTGCCGTGGGTGATGTTCTCTTCCCTGCGCTCCTTTTTGAACCACTGCTTGATCTTGGTTCGTGCCTGGTTGGATTTGCAGATATTCAGCCAGTCACGGCTGGGGCCTTTGGCGCTCTTGGAGGTGATGATCTCCACAATGTCGCCGTTTTCCAGGGCAGTGTCGATGTTGACGATCCGGTTGTTTACCTTGGCTCCCGTCAGAGAGTTGCCCACGCCGGAGTGGATGGCATAGGCGAAGTCAATGGGGGTGGAGCCGGCAGGTAGAGAGACGATCTTGCCCTTGGGGGTGAAGACAAACACCTCATCGTCGAACATGTCGATCTTGAGGGAGTTAACATAATCTTCTGCGTCAGTATCCTGCTGGCTTTCCAGCAGGCGGCGGACCCACTCAAAGTCCTTCTCGTTACCGCCTACATTGCCCTGCTTATACTTCCAGTGGGCGGCGATGCCGTACTCGGCGGTCTCATGCATCTGCCAGGTCCGGATCTGCACCTCAAAGGGGATGCCCTGGGTGCCGATGACCGTGGTATGCAGGCTCTGATACATGTTGGGCTTGGGGGTGGAGATGTAGTCCTTAAACCGTCCCGGCACCAGATTGAACAGGTCATGGATATGACCCAGCACATTGTAGCAGTCGGGGATGGTATCTACCACTACCCGGAAGGCGTAGATGTCATACAGCTCATCCATCCGTTTATCCTGCTGTGCCATTTTTCGGTAGATGGAGTATACATGCTTGATCCGCCCGTAGGTGGTGCTGTGGATACCCATGTCCGTCAGGCGCAGGGTGATCTTCTCCTGGATGGTTTGCATGAAGGCTTCGTCCTGCTCCTTGTGGGCCCGGAGGTAGCTCATAATGTCATCGTAGCCTGCTGGATCCAGGTACCGCAGAGCAATATCCTCCAGCTCCCATTTCATCTTCTGCATACCAAGCCGGTGGGCAAGGGGGGCATAGATGTCCATGGTTTCCCGGCACTTGCTGATCTGCTTGGCGGGGGACTGGTACTGCATGGTGCGCATATTGTGCAGCCGGTCGGCAATTTTGATGAGCACCACCCGGATGTCCTTGGACATTGCCATGAACATCTTCCGCAGGTTCTCCATCTGCTGCTCCTCGGAGCTGGAGAAATTGGCACGGGTCAGTTTGGTGACGCCCTCCACCAGCTCTGCGGTGGTAGTGCCGAACTGCCGGGCAATGTCGTCGAAGGAGGCGTCGGTATCCTCGATGCAGTCATGGAGCAGAGCGCCCAGCACTGCATCGGTATCCAGTCCCATCTCCGCCACGATCTCTGCCACTGCAAGGGGGTGGATGATGTAGGGGGAGCCATCCTTGCGCTTTTGCTCCTTATGCTTTTCCCGGGCATATTCCACCGCTCGGTCAATGAGGGAGCGATCGGTGTCGGGCATGTATTTATTTAAAGCCGCTTCCAAAGAAGCATAATGCTCAGAAAAGGTTTCCATAGTCTCAGCTCTCTTTCGCGGAGTGCAGCCGCTGCATGGTCCGGCTGCAGTTCAGATCTGCTTTGTCCTGCCGCTGCCGGGGACGAAGAAGGAAATGCTTGTGCTGCCAGGATACCTCCAGCAGCTCCACATCGGAAAAAATATCCAGACAGGTCAGAAGCTGTCCCAGATCCAGGGGCTTGCCCGACCAGCGGACGATTTTGCGTAAAAGGCACATGGGTGCTTCCCGAATTTCCGGGGCGCTGCTGATGTAGCGCCATACCGTTGCCAGAGTGGCTCTGTCCGGCAGAAGCTGTGCCGCCATAGCGGGGGTCAGTCCCCCGTGACGCAGTGCCCGGTAAGCAGAGGTGTCCCCGGAACAGGGGAACTGGCAGTGGGGACGGATGTCCTGCAGGTTCAGCTGCACTGTCCGTTCCCCCCGGAACTCGTTGACCTGGGGGTGGAAAGCCACGTCCACCATATCTCCCTGACAGATGGAGACGGATTCGGAGGTGGTGGAGAAGAAGATGGCGGGAATACTGTAGCGTCCGCAGCGCAGCCGCAGCCGCAGATGTCGTCCGCCACCCACCTGGCTCAGGCGCTCTACCTGCAGGCCCTCCATAACCAAAAGGGGTTTGGGACAGCTGTTGCCGCAGGGCTCCAGCCGGGAAAGGGAATCAATGCTTGCCACACTCAGAAGCTCCGGCTTTACGGTGCAGTCCGCCTCCAGAACGGTACGGGGTGCATCTTCTGCAGAGAATTCCCGGGCAAGACGGCAAATCTCCTTCCGGAAAGCAGGGATTTGACTGGCGTGGATGGTAAAGCCTGCTGCCAGCTCGTGTCCGCCGTAGCTTTCCAGCAGGTCCTGCAGCTGGGTCAGGGCAGAAAACAGATTAAAGCCGCCATAGCTTCGGGAGCTTGCCTTGCCGTGCTCCCCGTCCAGACAGATGAGGAAGGTAGGGCAGCAGTATTCTTCGGCAATGCGGCTGGCTACGATGCCCACTACGCCCTGATGCCAGGTTTCCTCCGCCAGGACAATGGCGTCGGGAAGCTCACCCTCCGGGAGCATCCTTATGGCCTGTTGGTAAATTTCCGATTCCACCGCCTGGCGTTGACGGTTCAGGTCGCACAGAGCCTTTGCCAGCTCCTCGCCCTTTTGGGGATCGTCAGTGAGGAACAGCTCCACAGCCAGTTCGATTTTTCCCATTCTGCCCGCGGCATTGATCCGGGGGGCAAGGGTATAGCCTACGGAGTTGGCGGTGAGCTGCTCCGGGTCGCAGCCTGCCTGATGCATCAGAGCGGCAAGACCGGGGCGTTGGGTGTGGCGCAGAAGCTCCAGACCCCGGGCCACAAAGACCCGGTTTTCTCCCTGCAACGGCATGACATCTGCCACGGTGCCAAGGCACAGCATGTCGGCGTACCGTTCCAGCACCTGCTCCTGACTGGCAGACAGTGCCGCCGCCAGCTTAAATGCCACGCCTACACCGGAAAGATCCTTGTGGGGGTAGCTGCTGTCGCTGCGGTGGGGGTCCACCACAGCAATGGCCTCCGGCAGCTGCTCTTTACATTCGTGGTGGTCGGTGATCACCAGATCGATGCCCAGCTCCTTACAGAGCTTGGCTTCCTCCACAGCGGTGATGCCGCAGTCCACCGTGACGATGAGCTTGACACCCTTCCGGTGGAGCTGACGGATGGCGATGGGGTTCAGGCCGTAGCCCTCCTCCAGCCGTCCGGGTATGTAGGGGACGCAGTCCGCACCGTAGCTGCGCAGAAAGTCCGTCAGCAGGCAGGTGGCGGTAATGCCGTCCACATCGTAGTCGCCGAAGACGGCGATCTTTTCCCCCCGGTCGATGGCAAGGGCCACGCGTCCTGCGGCAAGGTCCATCTGCCGCATCCGGAAGGGGTCAATGAGGGTCTGATCGCAGCACAGATACGCATCTGCCTCTCGGGGTGTTGCCTTTCCCCGGGCGGCAAGGACCATGGCGGTCAGAGGGGCATAGCCGCTGCTGACCAGCGCGTTTACTGCATCCGGGGCAGGTTCTGTTACATTCCAAATTCCGTATTTCAAGGTATAACACATCCAATTGTATCATTTTCCTCTTATTATAACAAAAAAGCAGGAAATACACAATAGGAACTTGGAAAAAACCCAGGAAATTATTCTTTTTCCCGGGAGGACAGGAGGCTTTTTCCCACGGCAGCCACCATGGGTGCTGCCAGCAGACCCAAAAATCCCCAAAGCCGGTAACCGGCATACAGGGCAAGGAGGGTGGTTAGAGGATCCAGACCCAGCTGCCTGCCCACCAACCGTGGCTCCAGCACGGTGCGGGTCAATGTGGCGGCGGCAAAAAGCAGGCAAAGACCCAAGGCACGAAGTTGCTGTCCCTGCAAAAGACAAATGAGTCCCCAGGGCAGCAGCACCATTCCCGTGCCCAGCATAGGCACTGCATCCACTGCCGCGATCAGCGCTGCCCACAAAATCCCATAGGGAATACCCAGCAGCAACAGCCCCAGACTGACCACCGCCCACGTCACAAGCATCAGCTTTCCCTGTGCCCGGAGCCACCCCATGACCGCGTGTTTTATCTGTCCCAGCACCGGTACCACACGGTCCCGGGCCGGGGCGGGAACACAGGAAAGGATCCCCTGCCGCAGCCCCGGAAGCCGTGCGGAGATCAAAAATGCAGACAGGATCCCGACACCAAGGCCCAAGGCACCGTCCGGGACCCAGCTAAGCACAGTGCCCAGTGCCTTGGGAATCCGGTTTGCGGCCTGTTCCACCAGGGCGTTGCCTCCGTCAAAGCTGTGGAGCACCGTCCGGGTCAGCAGGGGACGGATCCCCTCCGGGGTCTGCTCCGCCAGTCCCACCAGCCAGTCTTCCAGGACCGAAAGACCCTGGCGTGTGGTGTCCTCCAAATCCGGCATGGCATTTGCCAGTCTGCCCAGCTCCTTTACCGCAACGGCACCCAACAGGCTCAGAAGCCCTAAAAGCAGCGCCATAGTCACGGTGACCCCCAGCCCTGCCGCCCATGACCGTCCTAACCGGCGGCTGCCAAGGCGTACCAGCGGTTCTGCTGCCAACGCCACAAGTCCTCCCAGAAGAAAGGGAAGAAAAAAGGGAAGCAGATACTGTATGCCCAGCCACAGCACCAGTACTCCACCCAGGATCGTAAGAATTTTGCCGGTCGTCATGTAAGGTCTCCTTCTGAAAAAAATGTAGTGTCAGCGGTGGACATTCTTCCACCAGAGACTTGCATTTTGTAAAATATATGCTACAATGGTCATGGCTATCCCCGCAGGCGGTAACCCATCACTTGGATCTGGAGGTCAGAAAATGGTAAAGAAACCGGAATATTTTATCGTTGAAGCTTCGGCTCTGCCGGAGGTGTTTTTGAAGGTAGTAGAGGCAAAGCGCATGCTGTCCACCGGGGGTGCATCCACGGTTAACGAAGCTACCCAGAAGCTGGGGATCAGCCGCAGTGCTTTTTATAAGTATCGGGATGCAGTGCGCCCCTTCCAGAATATGATGGGGGGACGGATCATCACCTTCCAGTTTTTGCTCCATGACAAAAAGGGTTTGCTCTCTGAGCTGCTGATGATCCTTGCAGACCGTAGGGTGAATGTGCAGACAATCAACTCCATCATGCCCTCTGACGGTGCAGCGGTGGTGACCATTTCTGCGGATACGTCGGATCTGACTGTTTCTTTGGACGAGCTGCTCCGGGAGGTCTCCCGACATTCCGGCGTTATTAAGGCTGAGGTCCTGGCAGGCTGACCTATTTCATAATTCCCATTTTTTAGGAAAAGGATACACACAAAAGGAAAAGGGCGCGTTGCATTTTTGCAACGCGCCCTTGAGCGCTTTTCAGGAAAGAAAATTTATCTTGCCGGAGGACCGGAGGTGAGCTGCACCAGTACCACTGTGGCATCGTCGATACCCCCCAGCTTTCCGCAGGAAAGGAGTGCAGTGGCCAACTCCTTGGAGGGGTGACCTGCCATGGACTGACAGCAGACCATGGCTTCCTCTTCTCCAACACCGTCGCTGACCATCACCAGCAGCTCTCCGGTGCGCAGGGAAAGCTTTTCCACCGTTTCCCGGCAGTCTGTGACGGAAAGTCCCGGAGGCGGTCCGGCAATGCCCAGTTTTTCCGCCCCTGTCCGGGTAATCAGATAGGAGGGTGCGGCACCCCATTTGTACAGGGTGGTCTTGCCGGTGTCCAGCATGATCTCCGCAAGGTCCACCGTCACGGCACCTGCCCGTTCCCGGAGGGCGCAAAGGCTATTAAGACTGCGCAGGGCGTATTCCGCGGGATATCCGGCGGTGAGGAGGCGCTTGAGAATGTTCAGTGCGGTCTTTCCCTCCTGTACAGCACCCAACCCGGTACCCATGCCGTCACACAGCAGCACATAATACTTGCTTCCCACACCGGGGAAGAGGATGCACCGGTCGCCGTTATCCCCCTCCGGGCGGTTGGTGTAGATCCGCACCGAGGGCTGAAATCCCGGTACCGCCGGGTCGGGACGGCGGGAAAGCTGGTCGGATAGCTCCCGAAGGAACATGGAAAGAAACTGAAATTGCTGTATTACCGCCGCCCGGTATTCCTGCTGTCGTTCCCGGTCGGCACGGATGGAGCGCAGCTGTTCCTGGCTGCGGTGGAGTTGCGCCAGGAACCGTCCGCTTTTGCGGCACTGGATGGGCAGCTCCTCTGGCGTCAGCAGGGGTTTATGCAGCACCGGACTGGGCAGGGCGGCAATGCGACGGCTGTCCTTGCAGCTTTTCCGGCAGGGACAGCCGCTGCAGGCAAGCTCTGCTGCCCGTGCCACCAAAGCATCTTCGTCCACCGGGACCACAGGAGCCTCCAAAAGAAGCTGCTCCGTTTGGGCAAGGACCCCGGAGGCGATTTCCAGCCGCACCTGTGCTACGGCAGTTTCCCCCCGGCGATAGGCGAGGCGGGTAGGCTGGGGCAGGAACAGTCCGGCAAGTCCGCCCAAAAGCAGCCCGGGCAGGGGCAGCAGGTCCAGCTTCAGGGTCAGCTGCTGCACCATAAGATATGTAAGAACAGGGGCGGTGCAGCGCAGCCATTGGGGACAGCGGGGCAGAAAACGGGGAAGATAACCGGCACACAGCACCGCGGTCATGGGGACGGCTGTGATCCCGGAAAGATCCAAGGCAAGACCTGCCATGGCGGCAGCGGGGAAAGCACCGGTCACTGCCAATGCCGCCCCTGCGATACAGCCGAAGCTGAGCCAGGAGAAAGGTGCCACCTGTGCCAGAGCCAACACCGCAAGGCCCCAGCCCAGCCATTCCAGAATGGGGTTGCGTCCTTTCAGGACTTGGGAAAAGACCCAGCAGGCACCGCTGCCCAGTCCCACCCGGGTCAGATATAAAAACACTGGGGTGGTGTCGGCAAACCACGCCTGAAAGACCACGCCGGTGGCAGATACGATCAATGCAGCCACGGCAGGCAGCAAAAGGGGCGTGTCCCGGCAAAAGCGCTGCCGGGGCAGTACCAGCGCAACCCCAAGAGCCAGCGCCAGCCACACACAGCCCTGATAACCGGCGCTGCCCCAGAACACCAGGTATCCCAGGCATCCCCCGGCGGCAGCCAATACCGCTGGCCATCCGGAAGCGGCGCAGCAGAAACCGGCAGACAGACTTAAACACAGATTGGAAAGACTGGCAGCGCTTAAGAAGAAACCGGTAAGGAAATAGGCACCCAGCCGGATTCCCAAATGGAACCGGGGATCCAGTGCCCATGTTTTCAGCCACCGCCTTCCTCTGCGGACATAGCCTTCCAGCGCAATCATCATCAGTAAAACCCCCTTGGTACAGATAGTATCATCCTATCATGCCGGGGCGGTTTATTTTGTCAAAACAAAGTTTTATGGCAAAGTTTCTTGCACAGAAAGGAAAAGCTGTGTATAATAGGGAAAAACATGGAGGGCGCAATGGGTATGGGGACGGAGTTTGAACTGAAATACCGGGCAACAGCGCAGCAGCTTGCTGGGGTGCGGCGGGACCTGTCCGGTGAGGAACAAAAGATCAAAATGCAGACCCAGTATTACGATACCCCCTCCGGGGCGCTGTCGGCACGGCGCTGCACCCTGCGCCGTCGGATGGAAAACGGTGTCAGCATCTGCACCCTCAAATATCCTGTATCCGGTCCTGGGAGAGGGGAGATCGAGGTTGCTTGTGATGCTTTGGAGGATGCCCTCCCGGAGCTGTGCCGGCAAAGCGGTCTTGAGGAGCTGCCGGGGCTGCTGCAGGAGGGGCTGGTACCGGTGTGTGGCGCCCGGTTTACCCGGATCGCAAAGACGGTCCTGTGGCAGGGTGCGGTGCTGGAGCTTGCTTTGGACGAAGGGGTCCTCACCGGCGGCGGAAAGGAAGAACCCTTTTGTGAGATCGAGGTGGAATTGAAGGATGGACCGGAGGAAGCGGTTTTGCACTGCGGCGCGTTTTTGCAGGCCGCCTACGGTTTCATCCCGGAGGGGAAAAGCAAATTCCGCCGTGCACGGGACCTTAGGCTGAGAGAAGGAGATTGAATATGTTTGATTCCCTGTTTTCTAAATATCACCGGCTGGTGCTCTTTGATACGGAAACCACCGGTTTGCAGTTTGCCCGGGACGAGATCATCGAATTTGCCGCGGTGGTGGTGGAAAAGACCCCGGAGGGCCCCAAAATTCTGCAGGAGTACGATGAGCTGATCACCCTTTCTCCCGGGGGCTTTGTCCCTCCGGAGATCGAAAGGCTCACCGGCATCACCAACGCCGATCTCCGGGAAAAGGGCATCCCCAAGACTCGGCTGTGCCGGGACATAGCAGAAATGATTCGGGGCAATACCTTACTTCTTGCCTATAATGCACATTTCGATCTGAGTTTTCTTTTTTACTTACTGCTCCGGGACGGAGATCCCTGTATCCTGAAAGGAAAGGATAAGCTGGATCTTCTGACGGTGTACAAGGACCGGCACAGCTATCCCCACAAGCTGTGCAACGCCATTGAGGTCTACGGACTGGCGGATAAGGTGGTCAATTCCCACCGGGCGGTGGACGATGTCATCGCCACGGTGGCGGTGATGGAGGAAATGGAAAAGGAACGGGATGATCTTTTGAATTATGTCAACCTGTTCGGATACAATCCAAAGTACGGTGTGGGGGGAAAGCCCATCGGCTCTGTGACCTACAAGCCCCAAAAATTTGATCCGATACAGCCTTTGTACCTGTGAGAGGAAAATTGCCATGTACAATCAAAAAGCTTATGAACTGGGTGCCAACGGCTCCTGCATCCGGGAGCTGTATGCCTACGGCAGGCAGCGTGCTGCCCTCATCGGGGACGAAAATGTTTTCGATTTTACCCAGGGAAATCCCAGCAATCCTACCCCAAAAAAGGTGGAGGAGACCGTTCAGTCGCTGATGGCGGATATGAACCCCCTGGAACTTCACGGCTACACCTCAGCGGTGGGAGATCCTGCCGCCCGGCAGGCCATTGCCGACGATCTCAATGCCCGGTTTGATGCCGGTGCATCTGCCGACGAACTGTTTCTGTGCTGCGGCACTACTCCGGCCTTAGCGGCGGTGTTCGGTGCGCTGACCGTTCCCGGTGCCCAGATCGTGGCCCTTGCTCCTTTCTTCCCGGAGTACCGTCCCCTTGCAGAGGGTGCCGGTGCGTCATTTGTGGTAGTGCCGCCGGATATCCCGGATTTTCAGATCCCCATGGGTGCGTTGGAAGCTGCCCTGACGGAGCATACCGTTGCCGTCATTGTTAATTCTCCCAACAATCCTGCCGGTACGGTGTACACGGAAAAGACCCTCCGGGCACTGGCACAGCTTTTGGAGGAAAAATCCCGGCAGTACGGACACCCCATTTATATCGTTGCCGATGAGCCTTACCGGGAACTGACTTATGATGGGGTGCAGACCCCCTTTATCCCCAACATCTACCCCAACACAGTGGTGTGCTATTCCTATTCCAAGTCTCTGACCCTGGCAGGTGAGCGCATCGGTTATGTGTATGTTCCCAAGCAGGCCCAGGACAGCAAGGCCTTGTATGCCGCCGTCAGCGGTACGGCCCGTGCCATCGGACACATCTGCGCCCCCTCCCTGTGGCAGAAGGTCATTGCCCGGTGTGCCCACCTGCGTCCGGACATGACCGCCTATGACAAAAACCGCCGCGCCCTGTATGAGGGCCTGACAGCGGCAGGCTATGAGGTAGCAAAGCCCCAGGGCGCATTTTATCTGTTTGTCAAAGCACCAGATGGGGATGCCATGGCTTTTGCCGAACGTGCAAAGAACATGGATATTATTCTGGTCCCCGGCAACGATTTCGGCTGCAGCGCCTACTGCCGGCTGTGCTACTGCGTCAGCTACGAAAAGCTGCAGCGCAGCCTGCCCCGGTTCCGGGAGCTGATAGAAAGCTACCGCTGACAAAAAGAATCTTCAAATTCCAATTTATCGATTAGTTTGGTTTGCGGTATGCACCCTTGCCCCCCGCGCTTGCGAGGGGGGTGGGTCGCTGTAAGGCGAGCCGGGGGGAGCTTTGTGCCGCAACGACTCCCCCAGCTTCGCTGCGCTCAGCAGCCCCCTCATAAATGCGGGGGCCAAGATGGGGATGCACTGTCTGCGACAGTGCGTGAAATCGGAATTTGAAAAAGTGCTTGACAAGGGCGTTTTCCTGTGGTAGAATGTCCGGGTAATAAAGAAGGCAAAGTATCCGCCTCACCTCCAGCGGCTCGGCAAAGAGGTCAATATTCCACCTTCCTTTCCGGGGAGGCTGTGAGTATGCGGGTGCTTTGGCATCCGTTTTTTATTTTCGCTGTGTTTTTTTGGAGGTGCTTACCATCGCTAAGTTAGATCATCAGCTCAATGAAGAGATCCGGGACAAGGAAGTACGTCTCATCGGTGCAGACGGCGCCCAGCTGGGCATCGTTTCCGCTACCCAGGCCAACGAAATGGCTGAGGAGCAGGGTCTGGACCTGGTGAAGATCTCTCCCAATGCCGTTCCCCCTGTCTGCAAGATCATGGACTACTCCAAGTTCTGCTTCGATCAGAAGAAGCGGGAAAAGGAGGCCAAGAAGAATCAGCGGGTAGTGGAGATCAAGGAGATCCGCATGAGCCCCAGCATCGACACCAACGACCTCAACACCAAGATCAAGAGTGCTGTCAAGTTCCTTGAGAGCGGCAACCGCGTCAAGGTCAGCGTCCGCTTCCGCGGTCGTGAGATGGCCCACACCAATCTGGGTGAAAAGCTGCTGATGGATTTTGCCGCAGCCTGTCAGGAGGTCGCCACCATGGAGAAGAACCCCAAGCTGGAGGGACGCTTCATGGCTATGTTCCTCACCCCCAAGAACAGCAAGTAAAGAAGCAAACAAGTCATTACCAAAGATACGGACGGAGAACACTAC
>JAGAMQ010000165.1 GCA_017624645.1 Oscillospiraceae bacterium | reverse complement strand
TCCACCTGCTTGTGGATCAGCTCCTTGACAAAGATGGGATCCTTGACATTCTTCAGCACCATATTGGGCATGGACTTGTCAGAGGACATAATTGTGACGGTACCCACACCGAAAATCCGCTGCCACAGGCTGCGGCTGGTGTCAATATCCCGGACACGGTACAGGAGGACTTCGTCATCCTTGATGCTCAGCAGGCCCACGGAGAGGAACAAACGGTCCTCAGACATGGAATAGCGTGTGAAGCTCAGGGGCAAGCCAAAATAACGCTTCCGGTCCTTCCACAGAAATTCGATATTGATTGCCATAACAGCAGTCCTCCTTTGTTTTTCTTTTATTGTATCCGCTGGATGAGGGGATGTCAAGTTACAGGATCAGACAAATGAGGCCCGTTGCGCCTTCATTGACTACCCGGGTCAAAGTGCCGCGGAATTTGCCCCGGACTTCATCCGGCAGGCGGACCAGCTTGGTGGTCAGTCCCTCCCGGATCAGTTCATAGACCGACTTTCCGAAAATATTGCTCTCCCAGAGCTTTTCGGGAGATTCTCCGCTTAAGTAGGCGATCAGATCCTGGGATTGCTTTTCGTCCCCCACCATGGGACTGATCTCCGTATCGATATCCACCCGGATCATATGGATGGAGGGAGCCCCGGCTTTCAGCTTCACACCAAAAGCGCTGCCCTTGCGCAGAATCTCCGGAGTCTCCAGCTTCATCTGCTCTGCCGTAGGCATAACCACACCGTAGCCGGTGGCCTTGACGGCAGACAGGGCGTCGGAGATCTGGTCATACTCTCCCTTGATTTTGGACAGCTCCGTCAAAAGTCCCAGCAGCTGGGCATCATTTTTAATTTCCATCCCGGCCTTGGCGCTGAGGATCTCATAGAACAGGCTCTCCGGGAAGTTCAGAGTGCAGGATACGGTCCCCGTTGCAAGATCCACATTGCGGATGGAAAAATCCAGCACCGATTCCAGCTGCCGGAGTTGGGAAAGACTGTTCTCCGCCTGCCCCAGGGTGGAAATTTCCTCTGCCCTGGCCAGCAGCGCTTCATAAAGGGCAGACTTTACCGGGTGCTCCAGCTCCAACGCATCCATCCACCGGGGCATAAAAATGCGCAGTTCCTTCATGGGGAAGGCATACAGAAGCTCCCGCATCAGCTCTGCAATGCCGGCGGTATCCATGCTCTGGCAGTCCGCCACCATGGCATCGACGCAAAATTCTGATTTCAGATAGTCTTTTACCGCTTTTGCCGTATCCGCTCTGGGATTGCGGCTGTTGATGATGACGAGGAACGGTTTTCCTGTGGCCTGCATATCCTGGATCGCCCGCCGCTCCGCCTCCACATAATCAGCCCGGGGAATGTCCGTGATGGAACCATCGGTGGTCACCACCAGGCCAATGGAGCAGTGACCCTCCATGACCTTTTTCGTTCCCACCTCCGCTGCCTGGGTCATGGGGATCTCATGGTCAAACCAGGGCGTAGTCACCATCCGGGGCTGTCCGTCCTCTTCCGCACCGGTGGCGCCTTCCACCATGTACCCCACGGAATCGATCATGCGCACCCGCAGCCGGGTGGTGCCGTCCGGGGAAATTTCCACCGCCTCCTCCGGCACAAACTTCGGCTCCGAGGTCATGATGGTTCGTCCGGAGCCACTCTGGGGCAGTTCATCTCTTGCCCGTTCCCGGCGGTAGGGGTCCTCGATGCCGGGAATCACCAGTTCCTCCATGATCCGTTTGACGAAAGTGGATTTTCCCGTCCGCACCGGGCCAACCACGCCGATATAAATGTTGCCGCCGGTCCGTGCGGCGATATCACTGTAAATATTTTCCATAGCCAGCCTCCTTAATCCGGCAGGAGAAAGGCTCCTGCGCTTCGGTTAGTCCATGGTATGTCCCCACACCGGTAAATAGAACCCCCGTACCACAAGATGCTGTGACCGGCGCCCTCAAAATACCAAAGATTTTGTAAAAAAAGTGTTTGACAAATGGAGCAAAGGACTGTATAATATCTAAGCATGACTGTGAAGAAGGGGGATACTATGCTGCTAGGACTTTCTAAGATTATTGATTGCCCCGGTGCGGTGATTCCCTTTTCCACCAGTGTAGATCTGAGTGATCTTCAGTTTGGCACCAGCTACCCGGTTTCTGAGCCGGTGCTGGCTTCCGGACAGGTGCGCAACACCGCCGGTGTTCTGATGATGACGGGTACCATTACCACCTGCATCCACGGCACCTGTGACCGGTGCGCCGCTGACTTTGACCGCGATGTGGAGCTGCCCATCAATGCGGTGCTGGTTACGGAGCTGGCCAACGAAGAGAACGAAGACGAGTGGGTATTCCCTCTGGAGGGAGACAGCGCCGACTTGGAAGACATCGTCCGGACGATCTTCGTCCTGAATCTGGATTCCAAGCTGCTGTGCAAGGAAGATTGCAAAGGTCTGTGCTGCCGTTGCGGCAAGAACCTGAACGATGGTCCCTGCAGTTGCCAGAAGGAGCTCGATCCCCGATTTGCTGCTTTAAAGCAGCTTCTTGAGAAGTAAAACCATATTGATGCTGTTTGAAAAGCAGTTTGACCAAGGAGGTGTCATCCATGGCTGTCCCTAAGTGTAAAGTGTCCAAGGCCCGCCGCGATAAGCGCCGTGGCTCCAACTGGAAGCTGGCTGCTCCCAGCGTGAGCGTTTGCCCCAAGTGCGGCGAACCCGTCATGCCCCACAGAGCTTGCAAGGCTTGCGGCAACTACAATGGTCGTCAGGTCGTGGCTGCCAAGGCTGAGTAATTTCGGCTGAAGCAAAGAAGCGGAAAAGCAGAGGAAGGCTCCGGCCTTCCTCTTTTTTCTTGCCGGGCAATGCCCGGTGATTATGCGTGTTTGATGCAAGGGTAATCTATTTTGCCCTGACCCGCTCGGTTTCTATTTTGCGGCAAAATAGATCCGATCCCATTTGCAGGCAATGCCCGGAGATAATGCATGCTTGGTGCAATGGGTATCAATACTGCCCTGACCTGCTCGGTTTCTTTTCTGCCATCGAATCCAAATTAATTATAAAATGTAAATCCCGCATAGTTTCCGTTGCTTTTCTTAAGAAACTGTGTCATAATATATAGTTGTACATTCCGTTTTGAAAGGAAGTGTTTATCATGGCAAAACCCTTAGTGGCCATCGTCGGACGGCCCAATGTCGGTAAATCCATGCTCTTTAATAAGCTGACTGGTCAGCGCACCTCCATCGTGGAGGATACCCCCGGCGTCACCCGTGACCGGATCTACGGTGAGTGCGAATGGTG
>JAGAMQ010000164.1 GCA_017624645.1 Oscillospiraceae bacterium | reverse complement strand
TTGCTGCGCAAGGCTTTTTGACTTACTGCACAACTCGCACCCTGGAGTACCTTTGTACACCGACGGGTGCGAGTTGCTTGTCTTGACGGCTTTATTGACCTCTGTCAGCCTGCCGAAAAACAAGTTTTTCGACAGGCTGACACCACCCAACAGGGTGGTGTTTTGGTTTTAGAGAGAATAGATGGTGCGATTCGAACCCATATAAATGCAATGCGGATGAGCGTTGTCGGCGAGGTCTTGCCGAGCCGAACCTCTATTTTTGCCATTGTGGCAAAAATGCATATCGAATCCACCATCCCCCACCCAAAAAGCTTGCTGAATAAGTAGTGAGCTTTTTCTGCTTTACCTTTCCGGCGTAGGGGGGATCAGGATTGACAGTCCTTTGGAGGTTTGGTATACTGGACAAAATATCCCCCTTAAAAACAGGAGTGTTGAATATGACGGAAGTATACAAGCACCGCCGGCAAAAACTGATGGAAGGAAAGGTCTTCCCTGCTACCGTGTGCATTTTCTCCGGTAGCGCACCCATGCGCTCTTTGGACGAGGCATACCCTTTCAGTGTTGACCGGAATTTCTATTATCTCACCGGCATAGAAAAGGAAAACTTGATCCTTGTCCTGCTGTGTACAGCCGAGGGCAGTATCGAGGAGTTCCTCTACATCGAACCCTTTGACGAGGTTCTTGCCAAGTGGGTGGGCCCCAGAATACGCGCCGACGAAGTGTATGAGATATCCGGAATCCGCCAGGTCAAGGATATTCATAACTTCCGGGATGATCTGAACTCCTACATTGAAAGAAGCCGCGGTGCAGGCAAACACCATGTCTATCTGGATCTGTGGCGCTACCGTGCAGATCAGTCGGACACCCCCGCCCACACTCTTGCCACATGGCTGCAGCAACGCTACCCCGCCATTGCCATCGAAGATATCTTTCCAGAGACAGCGGCAATGCGCAGCGTAAAATCTGAAGATGAGCTCCAGTGCATGCGCGAAGCACAGGAAACCACACGAATCGCAATTGAAGCCATGATGAAGCACGCCTATCCTGGTGTCAACGAAGCAGAGCTGGAAGGTGCTTTTGATTTCGCTCTTATGAAGCAGGGCGTTCGTCAGCACGCCTTCCCTACCATCGTTGCCGGCGGTGCCAATGCGGCTACCCTGCACTACACCGAAAACTGCTGCACTGTGGAAGACGGTCAAATGGTTCTCATTGACCTGGGCAGTACCCACGGAAATTACTGTGCCGACATTTCCCGAACTTTCCCGATAAACGGAAAGTTTTCTCCCCGGCAAAAGGAACTGTATGACACCGTGCTGGAAGCACAGCGGATCGTTATGGGGCATGCCAAGCCTGGAATCACGACCCGGGAGCTGAATCAGCTGGTGATCGACTACTACGAAAGCCGGCTGGAGGATTTGGGGCTTCGTAAGAACGGACTTGGCGTTTCCGACTACTATTATCACGGCGTCAGCCACAGTCTTGGGCTGGACACCCATGATGCCTGTACCCAGCGTCACCCCGTATTGGTACCGGGTATGGTCATTACTGTGGAGCCCGGTCTTTATGTAGAAGCCGAGGGCATCGGCATCCGTATTGAAAACGATATCCTTATCACCGAGGACGGATGTATTGACCTGTCCGCAGGCATCCCCAAGACCACGGAAGAAATTGAAGCAGTTATGTCAAAATAATCATTCCCCCTTTGGCATTTTGCCAAAGGGGGAATATTTTTCATTTCGTTCCGAAAAGCCGGTCTCCTGCATCCCCCAGTCCGGGAAGAATGTATCCCTTCTCGTTGAGGCAGCGATCCAGTGTGGACACGAAAATGGTCACATCCGGGTGCGCCTTCGCCACCTTGCTCACACCCTCAGGTGCACCAATGACTGCCATAAACTTAATATGCTTGCAGCCCCGCTTCTTTAGATTGGTGATGGCATCGCAGGCACTGCCGCCGGTAGCCAGCATGGGATCTACCACCAAAACCAGCTTATCCTCGATTCCATCGGGAAGCTTGCAGTAGTACTCACAGGGTTCCAGCGTCTCCTCGTTGCGGTACATACCGATATGCCCCACCTTGGCTGAGGGGAACAGCACATGGATACCGTTGACCATACCCAGACCGGCCCGGAGAATAGGAACAATCACAATGGAGTTATCCTTGACTACCTCCTGCTCACAGACCTCCAAAGGAGTCTTGACCAAACGGGTCTCGGTGGGAACGCCTTCCTTCAGGCACTCAAAGGTCATCAGGGTGGTGATCTCCTCAATCAGCTCGCGAAATTCCTTCATGCTGGTCTTTTCGTCCCGAAGGATCGCCACCTTATGGCTGATCAGGGGATGATGAAAAATCACTACATTTTCAAACTGTTCCATATTATTCATCCGTCCTTTCCTTGCCCAGGCTGCTGCCGCAAACCTTGCCAAGAATTGCATTGGTAATGATGCCCATGATCAGTGCAGTGGCAATAGAAGTGATCTGAATAGTAGCGGTGATTGTACCGTCTGCTGCAATGGCATAGGGAATCTGGATAGACAGGCCGCCGATACCGGAAATCAGAATGGACGCCACCACAAAAAGGTTCCGGTTATCGTGCAGGTCGATATCCTTGAACATCCGCAAACCGGATATGGCGATAAAGCCGTACAGGGTCAGGCACACACCACCCATAACACAGGAAGGAATGGTCTGCAGCAGTGCCATGACAGGGCTGATGAAGGACAGGATGATGCACATAAAAGCAGTGGTGGTAATGGTAGCCACGGAAGCATTACGGGTAATGGCAACACACCCAACAGACTCACCATAGGTGGTATTGGGACAGATACCGAAGACGGTACCCGCAATAGAACCTACACCGTCACCCAGCAAAGTGCGTTTCAGACCCGGGTCCTTGATAAGATCATGCTCGATGATGGAGGACAGGTTCTTATGGTCCGCGATATGTTCGGCAAAAACCACCAGCGCCACAGGCAGGAAGGCAATAACGACCTCGGCAATGCCGCCCATGTTCAGCAGCTTGGCATTTTCATTGGCCGCAAGAATCTCCGGAGCCATATTACCGGAAGCAAGTTCCTTAATTGCCTCAAACACCGCAAGATGAGGATAGTCAACGATGGCTGCCATGCCCCGGAAGGCGCCGTCGGCATCCACAAAGTTATTGATCACGGGCTGGAAGTTCACAATCATCAGATA
>JAGAMQ010000163.1 GCA_017624645.1 Oscillospiraceae bacterium | reverse complement strand
CCCAGTTCCCATACCCCCAGACTGCTGGATGTGCTGAAAAAATACAATGTCAAGGCTACCTTCTTTGTGGCAAAGACCTACTATTTAAGCACGTTGAAGCGGATCGCGGAGGAGGGACATACGGTAGCCATCCACTCGGCATCTCACAAATATAATGAGATCTATGCCAGCGAGGATGCCTATTTTGCAGACCTGTACCGGATGCGGGATCTGATCAAACAATATACCGGTCAGGAGTCCATGATGCTCCGCTTCCCCGGCGGTACGAACAATTCCGTCAGCAGGAAATATAACCAGGGCATTATGACCCGGCTTTCCCAAAGGGTCAAGGAGCTGGGCTTCCGGTACTTTGACTGGAATGTGGACAGTAGGGATGCCGGGGGTGCAAAGTCTGCATCTGCGGTGTATCATAATGTGATCAACGGGGTGCAAAAGCATAAATACTCTGTGGTGCTGCAGCACGATATCAAGGGCTACAGCGTGGATGCGGTGGAAAGCATCATCCAATGGGGGTTGACCAACGGCTATTCCTTCCAGCCCCTGCGTATGGACAGTCCCGTATGTGAATTCGCCCCCAGAAACTAAACCCAAAGGGTTGCTGCCGACCGGCAGCAACCTTTTTGCATAGGACGGTAGGGGCGGGTGCCTCTCATTTGTCCCTGTGCTACAAGACTAATAAGACCCAATTATGGTATTTTTTAACATTTAAATCAAAATCCAAGGTGGCATTTCCTTGTCAAATGCCACCTTGGGTGCTGTATTATATATGTTTATATCGGTAACTGACAATCGATATAAAATGAATGGTAGTTAAAAGCGAACTGCAAATCTTTATTTTTGCTACTGGAAACGGCGGTCGAATCATGGTAAAATAGAATAAAATTCCACAACAACTTGCAAAAAACTAAAGCAAAAGGGGATTCGGTCTATATGAATGAACAATTTGATGTTTTGGTTGTAGGTGCCGGTGCTGTAGGCTGTGCCATTGCCCGGGAGCTTTCCAGAAGTCAGCTGCGAATCGGCGTGGTGGATAAAGGCTGTGATGTAGCAGCAGGAGCCAGCGGCCGCAATTCCGCAGTGGTTCACGCCGGCTTTAATAACAAGCCGGGCACTTTGATGGCGGAGCTCTGCGTGGAAGGCAATGAAAATTTTGAAGCGCTGTGTGCGGAGCTGGATGTGCCCTATAAGAAGACCGGCAAGCTGCTGGTTGCCTTCGATGAGGCGGAAATGGAGACCCTGGAAAAGCTGCTCCGCCAGGGAGAGGAAAACGGCTGCAAGGGACTGCGCATGGTGGATCATGCAGCTGTGCAAAAGTTGGCACCCAATGTGGGCGGTTTTGGCGGTCTGTATTCGCCTAATACGGCAATTTTTGATCCGTTTTTATATACCGTTGCTTTGGCTGAAAATGCCGTTTACAACGGTGCCCGCTTTTTCTTGAATAACCGTGTTGTTGCGGTGAAGAAAGACGGTGACCTGTTTGCTGTCACCACCTCCCAAGGTGTCTTCAAGACCCGGGTGCTGGTGAATGCAGCCGGTATGTTCAGTGATAAGATCTCTGCCATGGTTGGCGTGGATGAATACCATATCTACCCCTGTCGGGGTGAGTACCTGATCCTTGATAAGATCGCCAATGATTACTTAACCATTCCCGTCTATCCTGCACCTACCAAGGGAAACAGTGGCTTGGGTATCCACTTGACGCCTACCATTCATGGCAATCTGCTGGTGGGTCCCAACGCGGAGCATATCAACGATCATTTAGATTACGGCACTGTGTCCAAAACTCAGGACGAGTTGTTTGCCGCAGCCCAGAAACTGCTTCCGGCGCTCCAGAGGAAGGATGTCATCGGTGCTTTTGCCGGTACCCGTCCCAAGCTGGCATCTCCCGAGGAGGGTGGCTTCCGGGATTTTGTCATTAAAGAAGAGCCTTCCGTCCCCAATTTTATCAATCTGGTGGGTATTGAATCACCGGGTATGACCGCATCCATGCCCATTGCCAAGCGGGTCAGTGCCATGGTGCAAGGAATCCTGCAGCCCGCTCCGAATCCGGATTTTTGCGGAAAACACAAGAATATCATCCGTTTTGCAGAGCAGACCCCGGAACGAAAGGCAGAACTGATTGCCCAAGACCCTGATTATGGCGAAGTGATCTGCCGCTGCCAGCAAATCACAAAGAAAGAAATATGCCAGGCGATCGAGAATCCCTTGGGCGTTAAGACCATCTCCGGCATCAAATACCGTGCCTGGCCTACGACCGGCCGCTGCCAGGGCGGTTATTGCCTCACCCGGATCGTGGAGATCCTGGAGAAGGAATATGGCGTAAGGGTAGAGGATGTTGCTTACCGGGATGAAGGCTCGGAGCTGTTTGCGGGGAGGGTAAAGTGATGGAAAAATATGATGTGATCGTTGTTGGCGGCGGTCCCGGCGGACTTGCAGCAGCATGTGCCGCAAGAAAAGCCGGTGCGCAGCGTGTTCTTGTTCTGGAACGGGATTCCCGGGCCGGTGGTATTTTGAATCAATGTATCCACGACGGTTTTGGCTTGATCCGATATAAGCAAACCCTGGCAGGACCGGAGTATGCGACCCGGGCGATTCAGGAGGCGCTGGATTGTGGCGTGGAGATCAAGTGCGGTACAATGGTCGTAGATATGTCTGCACAGCGGCAGGTGACAGCAGTGGGACCGGATGGTCTGCATATCTATGAGGCAGGTGCTGTTGTCCTTGCAACCGGCTGCAGAGAGCGGACTCGGGGTGCGGTTATGATTCCGGGTACCCGTCCTGCGGGTGTGTTCACGGCGGGCGTGGTGCAGAATTTTGTCAACATCCGCAATATTATGATCGGCAAAAAAGTTGTTATTCTCGGATCCGGAGATATTGGTCTGATCATGGCCCGCCGGTTGACCCTGGAGGGCGCTAAGGTCCTGGCAGTTGTGGAGCTGATGCAAAATTCCGGCGGTCTTCAGCGAAATATCCAACAGTGCTTATATGATTTCAATATTCCGCTGTATACCGGACATACGGTTTCCAACATCGTCGGAAAACGGAACCTTTCTGCTGTGGAGATATCCAGAGTGGATGAAAACAATAAACCGATCCCCGGTTCCGGCTGGACCGTTGAGTGCGACGCACTGGTGCTGTCTGTGGGTCTGATCCCTGAAAACGAAGTGGCGAAAGCTGCCGGTGTGAAATTGGATCCCAGATCCAATGGAACGGTAACGGATGACTATATGCAGACCAGCGTTCCCGGCGTTTTCTCCTGCGGTAACTCCCATGCGGTTATGGATCTGGTGGATTTTGTTTCTGCCCAGGGTGAGATTGCAGGTAAAAATGCGGCAGCATTTTGCAGCGGCGGCCAGATGGAGCAGTGGGTCCTTTCACGGCTCAGTGAGCCGGCAAAGGGCCTGCCCGAACCGGATGCTCTGAACTGTATTCTGTGCCCCAACGGCTGCCGCCTGCGCTATGAGGCCGATGGCAGCATCAGCGGCAATAAGTGCAAGAGAGGTATTGAATATGCCCGGCAGGAACGGACTGACCCGGTTCGTACGTTGACCCTGACAGTACGAACTCAGGACGGAAGATTGATCCCTGCCCGTACTGTGGAACCGATCTCTCAGGCAAAACTCATGGAGGCGGTTGCTGCGCTCCAGAGAATTACGTTGCCTGACCGTGACTATGTATGCGGCGAGGTTCTTGTGGAGGACCTGATGGGAGCGAAGGTCGTTGCAACGGCAAATATTCCTGCCCAGCATCCATAATATTGGCTTCCGGAACGTGTTTCTGGGTGCTTCGGCTTTGAGACACAAATAAAACAAACAGCGCGATGCCTTTGAGCATCGCGCTGTCTTTTATTCCACATGGATATGGTTGTTGATGTGATCCTGGCAGTAGCAGTGATAGCCGTTGCACCGGGAACAGTACCGGAACTCCAACTCCGGGTTGGTGACATCGGTTCTGCCGCAGACCCGGCAGCGGTGGGTGAAATCCCGGGGCTGGGGATCGGCTTTGGGAACAAAGGGGATCGTGCCGGTGGTTTTGGGTGTTTTCATTTTTCGGGGTCGGTTCAGGAAGGGGAATACATTACGGATGCCTCCTCCCATAAACAGCAGGTAGTTGGCAACCGCCACCAGCGGGAACAGGTTGTGGGGAAAATAGAATACGGGGACGGACAGGTTGAAGATCTCCGCTGCTACCATTACAAGGTAGATAAGGGCAATGACCCAGCCCTTAATGGGAATTACGAAGAAGATCAGGAATCGGGCATCGGGATACAGGGTGGCAAAGGTGAGCAAAAGGCTCAGATGGAGGTAGTATGCCATGTTGTAGTAAACAGGCAGGGTAGTGATGAGCATAGTGTACTGTGCGTCCGTTACTCCGCCATCCGGGATCACCGGGCAGAAGATCATGGCAAATATATCCATGAGCAGGACACCGGACAGGTAAAAGAGATTAAACCGGAAGGTTCCCATGCTCTGCTCCACATGCCTGCCCAGCATATAGAAGAAATACAGGAAAATAAGACCGAGGAAGGAATCGGATGACTGTGTAAACACATAGCTGACCAGCCGCCACACTTGCCCCTTCAGGATCAGGCTTTTGTCAAAGCACAGCAGGGAATACAGTGCGGCTCCGCCGTTAAACAGACTTAAAATCAGCACGATGGCATTGCCAATGGCGATATACAGCATCAGATTGGGGATGCCCTTGTCCCGGTTTTTGTAGCAAAACCGGTCAAAACTTCTGCGAAGGTTCTTCAAAATCCTCAACTCCCAAAAGTAAGTAGCTTTATGATATCAGCTTTCTGTGGAAAAGTCCATAAGAACATTTTCGGGGAAAAAGAAAAAAACAGTTGACAATTCGGCGAAAATGAGTAGAATATATACGAACTACATACCAGCCTTATCAAGAGTGGTGGAGGGAACGGCCCGATGAAACCCGGCAACCTGTTATGTACAAGGTGCCAAATCCGGCGGCAACGAGAGATGAGGATTCGATAGATGCGCACATCGGGTCTTCGGTGTGTGCAGATTTTTTTTACAAGGAGAAAATCATATGGAAAAGAGACTGTTTACTTCTGAGTGCGTGACCTGCGGTCACCCTGATAAGGTGGCGGATGCCATTTCCGATGCCATTTTAGATGCCTGCCTTGCACAGGACCCCAATTCCCGGGTAGCCTGTGAGGTGATGGTCACCACCAATTTCTGCCTGATCTGCGGCGAGATCACCACCCAGGCGCAGGTGGACTATGCAAATGTGGCACGGCAGGTGATCGCCTCCATCGGCTACACCGATCCCGCCACCGGCTTCAGTGCCGAAACGGTGGAGATTGTGTGTAAGGTCCACACCCAGTCTGCCGACATTGCCATGGGTACCAATGATGAGGTGGGCGGTGCCGGTGACCAGGGTATGATGTTCGGCGGTGCCTGCACCCAGACCCCCGAAAAGATGCCCCTGCCTGCGGCCCTTTCCCGGGCGCTGGCCAATCGCCTGACCCAGTGCGTCCGGAGCAACGATCTGCTTCGTCCCGACGGAAAAACTCAGGTAAGCATCGAGTTTGATGAAGACGGCAATGTGGTAGGCGTGGATACTGTGGTGGTGTCTGTGATGCACACCGAGGATTTTGAGATCAGCGAGCTGCGCCGTTACATCCGGGAAGGTGTCATTGCCCCGGTGCTG
>JAGAMQ010000162.1 GCA_017624645.1 Oscillospiraceae bacterium | reverse complement strand
TATCTGATGCGCCGGTACAATCTGGAGCTGAAGCAATACGCCTCCCAGCACCAGGACACCAAGGTGATCGAGCTGTGGAATCAGCCGGAGCTGTTCCAGACGCCGGAGGATGTAGGCGATCCCCACAAGGTCCGGGAAGACATCTTCGTGGCAGACAAGGTCCATCCCAATCAGGCAGGCTACGATATCCTTGGCCCGGTCTTCCGTAAAGCTCTGGACGAACTTCTTTAAGAATTCTAAACAAAGGGACTGTTGCCTTCTTTTGCAACAGTCCCTTTTACCACACCTTCAAATTCCAATTTTTCAGTCTTGCTTATAGGGGGTATCTGCCGGGTAGCCGCCCCGGAGCTTCTGCATGGAACGGGAGACTGCATCCTTGGAGTTTTTCCAGTCTGCACCGGCATTGCGGTAGTCGAATTTCGCAATAAACCAGTCAAGATCCCCCTGCACCCGGGCAAGGTTCTCCTTCATCAGCCGGCACACAGTTTCATAAAACCATTCCCGCTGAGCGTTGGGAAGCTTCTGCCGTGCCGCCTCCAAAAGGGCGGCAAAGTGGTGCATACAGAAGCCTTTGCTATGCTCCACCTTTTCCCGAAATTCGCCATCCTTGATCAGATGGAAAAAGGTATTATAGTACCGCTCCATGTGATAATCGATCCGGTCACACAGAAAGCAGGAGCCATTCTTTTCCTTTGCCCAACGCAAAAGCTCCGTTTCCTCCACCGGTTTTTTGGACAGCACTCCCCGCTTAGAGGGCAAAGAGAACTCCTCCGTCTGTGCCTCCAGTTCCTTCAAAAGACCTACGAAATAGGTTTGCATTACCAGGGCATTGCCCAAGGAATTTCCGTAGTCAAACAGCTTTTTAAAATGCTGTCGGCAGAAACCCTTGCTGTCTGTCACCGCCCGGACATCCGGTTCCATGTAGCTGGCACCGGGACCAAGGGCATAACGGATGGAACGGCGTTCTGCCTGTCTTTCCAAATAACAAAAAGGACATTCGTCCCCGGCTTCGTACGCTTCGTTTACCGGTATGGTATCGATTTGTTCTTTCACGGTATCACACTCCTTATTTTCAGTTTACCACAAGTTCCGCCGGGTTGCAATCCCCGGAGCACAGCGGTATAATGGGCATGGGTGGTAACGATGTATCAAACACTTAATTCTTATTATCAAAAACGCTTCGGGTGTAAGGTCTACAAGCTTTCCCTGGATGCCGGCTTCACCTGCCCCAACCGGGACGGGACCCTTGGGACAGAAGGCTGTATCTTCTGCACCGGCAGCGCAGAATTTGCCGAAGGTTGCTGCGATTCTATCGCAGAGCAGTTGGAAAAAGCGAAAGTAAGGGTGGCCGCAAAAGCAAAAGGCGGAAAATATATTGCCTATTTCCAGTCCTTCACCAACACCTACGCGCCGGTGTCCGCTTTGCGCAAGCTTTATGAGGAAGCCATGGCGCCGGAGGATATCGTGGGCATTGCCATTGGCACCCGTCCCGACTGTCTTGGGGAGGATGTGGTGACGCTGCTGCAGGAGCTGAACGGTCAAAAGCCGGTGTTTATCGAGCTGGGGCTGCAGACAGTCCATGAGGAAACTGTCAGATATATCCGCAGAGGTTATCCTACCTGCGTGTATTTCGATGCGGTACGCCGGCTGAAGGCTGCCGGACTGGAGGTAGTGACCCACATCATTCTGGGTCTGCCCGGAGAAGACACCGCCATGGCCATGGAGACCACCCGGCAGGCAGTGGAGACCGGTACTGACGGAGTGAAGTTTCACTTGCTACATGTACTCCGGGGCACAGACCTACATAAAGACTATCTGCAGGGAAAGTTTTCCTGCCTGACTTTAGAGGAATATGCCCGGATGCTGAAAAGCTGTCTTAGCTTGCTGCCGGAGCATGTGGTGGTCCATCGGATCACCGGCGACGGAGCCAAAAAGGATCTTGTGGCACCTTTATGGTCAGCGGATAAGAAAAAAGTGCTGAATTATTTGAACCGATTTCTGCAGGAGCCGTAAATTCCAATTTATCGAATGGTTTCAAATTTCTCACCAGCCAAAGGCTCCCCTTGTCAGGGGAGCTGGCGAAAATCTTTGATTTTCGTCTGAGGGGTAGTAAATTCTGCGATTGTCCGCAATTGCCGATAGAATCGGAGCATTATCTCTCCCTCAGTCAATTGCCTGGATTCGGCAATTGACAGCTCCCTCATCAGAGGGAGCCTTTACGCAACTGTTCGACAAACCGGAATTTGAACACATGATAATAACGGACCGCTGCAATATTACTTTTGCAGCGATCCGTTTTTTGTTACTCTTCTTTTTTCGGCAGTCTGCTGCGACGGCGGCGGCGGGTTCCCGAACGGGGTGCCTCCGGCTCTGCCTTTTCCACCCGGCGGGCATATGCCTGTGCCGCCTCGGAGGTGGCTTCATAGGTCAGCCGGCTGACCCGAACCTTGCCGTCGGGCTGATCGGACAGCCGCACCCGGATCAAAAACTTTCCATGCTCGGGGCAGGTGGCAAGGTCCATATACCGGTGTCCCGGCTGGGCAAACCAGCGGGAACCCAGCATCTGCCGACCGCAGGTGGGACACTGATTTTCTTCCCCGGACATGGCACCCAGTGCTGCCCGCTTGTCCGCATAATCATAAAACACCTTACGGCAGATGCATCCGGGAAGCTCCGCGCCGTGGAAGCCGTTGACATGGCTTTTTACCGCTTCTTCATATTCCATCGCACCTCTGCGAAGATCCAGCCGTGCGCAGATCAAGGCGGTGTGGTAGGCATCTCCCAAAGCATCGTGGGCAGGTCGGGTAGCTTCGATCTCAAACATTTCCATGGCGGTTTTCAAAGACTTTTGAGCACTGGAGCCGTCGGTCTGAGCATTGAAGATCATCTGGGCATTGTACCAGCGGCTGACCCAGCTGTCGTCTAAGCCGTAGAGCATCAGATTTTCCCGGAGGATGGTGATATCATCAAACCCCCAAGTAAGGAAGATCACGTCCTCACCGCACCATGCCCGGAAAGCCGCCATGGCTTCCTCCATGGAAACACCCTCCTCCCGGAGTCTGCTTTCCTTGATGCCGGTAAGCTTACTGACCCGGCGGTTTAGACGACGATAGTATTTAGGCTTGATCAAAACCTGAAATTCATCCGCCACATGACGGTCTTCGGTGATCCGCACCGCACCGATCTGGATGATCTCTCCCCGGATCTGTACAGGCAGCACCTTCCGTGCAGAAGGGGAACCGGGCCAGGGCTGATTCCATTCCATATCCAAAACAATATAATCCATATTGAAACCTCTTTTTCGATTCTGCCCTATATCATACCACATTTCCAGTCCGCCTGTAAACAGGAACTTACAGAAATCCCGTTATTTCTAAAACTGGCATTATTTTTCTTTTTACCTTTGGCTCTGTTTTTATTGCCAGTTAGTGTTATTATGGTCCCAGAAACAACCGGGAGGTATTCCTATGAAAAAGCAAACCATTTCCACAAAGAAGATCGTTCTGACAGCACTGCTGGCAGCACTGACCGTTGCCGGCTCCTATCTGCGGATCACCATTCCCCTGGATATCGGTGGAACCTCTTCCTTCCATTTGGGGAACATCCTGTGCGCTCTCTCCGGTATTCTGCTGGGCCCCTGGTACGGCGGACTGGCGGCAGGTCTTGGTTCCGCGATCTACGACATCTTCAATCCTCTGTACATTTCCGAGTGCTGGATCACCTTTCTGATGAAGGGAGTTTACGGTCTGGTTGCCGGTCTGATTGCCTGGCAGGTACACAACCCCTGGAATACAAGGGTTCGGTTCAGTTACATCAAGGCTCTGCTTGCCTCTGCTGCCGGTGCGGTCAGCTATGCGGTGCTGTATCTTGGAAAGAGCTATTTCTACAGCGGTCTGTTTTTGCACGGTCTGACCCCCGAGGCAGCTATGATCTCCGTCCTGGGGAAACTGCCTGCTACGATCTTTAACATGGCGGTGGCTATGATCTTCGCCCCGATCCTTGCCATGGCGATCTCCAAGGCCCTGGAGGCCGCCCATCTTTCTCTGGAATAAAATTAAGGAGCCGTTTCCGTGATG
>JAGAMQ010000161.1 GCA_017624645.1 Oscillospiraceae bacterium | reverse complement strand
TACTGATAATACGACCAATGCCGTTGGTTAAGAGGGAAGAATAGCATGATTTGGATATCTGATGAGTGGAAGGACTACGAGGTGCTGGATACCTCTGATGGGGAACGCCTGGAGCGCTGGGGCAAGTATATCCTTGTCCGTCCGGATCCTCAGGTGATTTGGGCAACGCCCCATAGTGATCCTGCGTGGAAGAAGTACGACGCACGGTATGTCCGTTCCAATACCGGCGGCGGACACTGGACGGAACATTCTTTGCCGGAGAGATGGCAGATCCGATATAAGGACTACCTGACCTTCAATGTCAAGCCTATGAATTTCAAGCATACCGGTGTATTTCCGGAGCAGGCTGCCAACTGGGACTTTATCCGGGACAAAGTGGCCTCCGCCGGCAGACCCACCCGGGTGCTGAACCTGTTTGCTTATTCCGGCGGCGCAACTCTCGCCGCGGCTGCCGGCGGTGCGGAGGTGTACCATGTGGATGCCTCCAAGGGTATGGTGGCATGGGCAAAGGAAAACGCAAAATCCTCCGGATTGGCAGATAAGCCCATCCATTGGATCGTGGATGACTGCGCTAAATTTATCCAGAGGGAGATCCGCCGGGGAAGGCGATATGATGGAATCATCATGGATCCTCCCAGCTATGGCAGAGGACCCAGCGGCGAGATCTGGAAAATGGAGACAAGCTTTTACCCCTTCCTTTTGGAGGTGGCAAAGCTTCTGACCGATGATCCGCTGTTTGTGATCATCAATTCCTATACCACTGGTCTGGCGCCTTCCGCAGTGGGCTATGCCTCGGATGTTGTTTTTGGTGCCGGTCACGGCGACAGTACCGCGGTGGGTGAGTTGGGGCTGCCTGTGCGTTCCACCGGGCGTATGCTGCCCTGCGGGGCAGCGGGGCGCTGGACACCTTGACATAGGATAGAACTTCCTTTTATGAATGGAGGAATTGGTTTGCCTACAGCAGTTTCTGTGGAGCATCTTTCATACAGCTATCCGGGCGTGGATAACACGCCCGGCGTTGCCGTATTTGAAGACTTGTCTCTGACCGTGGAGCAAGGCAGCTTTGTGGCAGTTTTGGGTGGTAACGGATGCGGAAAATCCACTCTTGCCAAGCATTTTAACGCCATTTTGCTGCCCTGTGGCGGCAAGGTTTATGTTTGCGGCATGGATACATCCGATGAGGAAAAAATCATCCCGATCCGCCGCAGCATGGGTATGGTGTTTCAGAACCCGGACAATCAGATCGTCGCCAATGTGGTGGAAGAGGATGTTGCTTTCGGGCCGGAAAATCTCGGCGTGGCCAGCCCCATGATCCGCCAGCGGGTGGACCGGGCATTGCAGCAGGTGGGTATGTTTGAATACCGTAGCCACGCGCCCCATCTTCTCTCCGGTGGACAGAAGCAGCGGGTAGCCATTGCAGGCATCATTGCCATGGAACCCAAATGCATTGTACTGGATGAACCCACGGCAATGCTGGACCCTAAAGGACGCCGGGAGGTTATGGAGACTGTTCTGAAGCTGAACCGGGAAAAGGGAATCACGGTCATCCTGATCACCCATCACATGGACGAGGCTGCCCAGGCAGACCGGGTCGTGGTCCTTTCGAAAGGACAGGTTGTGTCTGACGGAACACCCCGGGAAGTATTCTCCCATGTGGAGCTGCTTCACAGTATTCGCCTTGCTGCACCGGAAACGGTAGAGCTTTGCAAGGCGCTTAACGATGAGGGCTTCCGGCTGCCCCTTGACCGGCTGGATACAGAAGAATGTGCGCAGGCACTTTATGATGCAATAAAGGCTTGACCCACAGGAGGTTAGAATCGTGGCACCGATCTTACAGGTTGAAAACCTAAATCATATATACAGTGCCGGTACACCCTTTGAGCACGCTGCATTGACAGATGTTTCTTTTCAGGTAGAGCGTGGCGAGTTCATTGGCGTGATCGGACACACCGGCTCGGGTAAATCTACCCTGATGCAGCATTTGAACGGGCTTTTGAAGCCTATCTCCGGCAAAATTTTGCTGGATGGACAGGATATATGGGAGAATAAAACTGCCACCCGGCAAAGCCGATTTCGAGTGGGACTGGTGTTCCAGTACCCGGAGTATCAGCTTTTCGAGGAAACGGTGTACAAGGACATAGCATTTGGACCCAAAAATATGAAGCTGGATGCACAGGAGATTGACCGTCGTGTCCGGGAAGCGGCAGAGCTTGTGGGTATCACTGCCCAGCAGCTGGAGGTATCTCCCTTTGATTTGTCCGGCGGACAAAAGCGCCGTGTTGCCATTGCCGGTGTCATCGCCATGGAGCCGGAGGTGCTGATCCTGGATGAACCCACTGCCGGACTTGACCCGGAAGGCAGGGAAGAGATCCTTGCAAACATCAACGCTTACCGGCAGGCGAAAAAGGCCACGGTCATGATGGTTAGCCACTCCATGACTGACGTTGCCAGACTGACGGACCGACTGTTGGTTATGAACGGTTCCCGGCTGGTCATGGATGGAACACCTGCACAGGTGTTTGCCAGAGCAGAGGAGCTTCTGGAGATGGGACTGGATATTCCCCAGATCACCCAGGTCTTTTTGCGCCTGCAGCAGATGGGACTTCCAGTAGAGCAGGTCTATACCGTAGAGCAGGTGGTTGCGCAGATCAAAAAACTGACAGGAGGGTCTTGCTATGCTTAAAGACATTACTCTCGGTCAGTATTTCCCGGGGAATTCCCCTGTTCACAGACTGGATCCTCGAACCAAGCTGATTCTTCTGGTGGTATATATCGTAGCGCTGTTTAGTGCCGGTAACTGGGTGAGTTATGGCGTGGTCTTTGCCTTTTTGGCAATTTCTATTGCCGTTTCCCAGATCCCGCTGAAATCCATCCTCCACGGCATGAAGCCGCTGGTATTTATTTTGATATTCACCGGCATTTTGAATATTTTCTTTACTGCCGGTGAAACTGTGCTGGTGTCCTTTTGGGGAATCAGTATTACACTGGAGGGCATCATCCGTGCATTTTTTATGGTCCTGCGGATTCTGATGCTGATCACCGGCACTTTCCTGTTGACTTATACCACGTCGCCGATTTCCTTGACGGACGGACTGGAATCCCTGTTGGGTCCCTTGAAGAAATTGCATCTTCCGGTGCATGAGCTGGCGATGATGATGTGTATTGCCATGCGGTTTATCCCCACCCTCATTGAAGAGACCGATAAGATCATGTCTGCTCAGAAAGCAAGGGGTGCGGATTTTGAAAGCGGCAGCCTGCTGGACCGTGTGAAGGCTTTGGTGCCGATTTTGGTGCCGCTGTTTATCAGCGCTTTCCGCCGGGCAGATGAGCTGGCTACCGCCATGGAATGTCGCTGTTATCAGGGCGGCGACGGCAGAACAAAGATGAAGCTGCTGCGCTATAAGCTTTTGGATTTCAAGGGCTTTGGTGTTGGCGTAGTGCTCCTTGCTGCGGTTTTTGTCCTTGGCAGCTTCGGTCTGTGAGGTAGAGATGCGAAATATTGCCTTGTTTTTGACCTATGAGGGTACTGCATACCACGGTTGGCAGATGCAGAAAAATCTTGCCACCGTTCAGCAGACATTGCAAAAGGCAGCTGCAATGGTGGTTGGCCATGAGGTTCATGTGACCGGCTGCGGAAGAACCGATGCAGGGGTCCATGCGAAGTGCTATGTTGCCAATTTTCGTACAAGCTCTTCCATTCCGGCAGAGCGGCTGCCCTATGCGCTGAATACCCATCTGCCTGTGGATATCGTGGTCACAAAGGCGTTTGATGTCCATGAGGATTTCAATGCCATTGGTTCCTGTGCCCGGAAGGAATATACCTATATCATCTATAACAGCCGGGTGAGAGATCCTTTTTATGTGAATCGTGCATGGTTTTACCCCAAGCATTTGGATGAAAAGATCATGCAGGCAGCGGCGGATCAGTTTGTGGGCACCCACGATTTTGCGGCGGTTCGATCTGTTGGTACGGATGTAAAGTCCACTGTCCGCACAGTATATTACTATAAGGTGGAGCGCCGGGGGGATCTGATCCTGCTTCGGGTCTGTGCCAACGGCTTCCTTTATAATATGGCTCGCGCCATGGCAGGTACGGTGGTCTATGCGGCAGAGGGAAAGATCAAGCCGGAGCAGATCGGTGATATCTTAGATTCCGGCAACCGGACCGCAGCCGGACCTACAGTACCTCCCGGAGGACTGTATATGACCCACCTTTGGTATGATGACGGGGTGGAAAAATTTGAGTGCCTCCAAAATTGAGAATGTTCATAATTTGTTTTTCCTTTTCCGGTGAAAATGTGCTATCATCACCGGCAGAAACGGAGTGATGAGTATGCAGATGAAGATGTGTACGAAATGTAAGAAGAATGTAGCCGTCGTTTTCATTACCAAGGTGGAAAACGGCGTAACTATGAATGAAGGCTACTGCCTTAAGTGTGCAAGAAGCCTGGGCATCCCTCAAATCGATTCCGCTGTGAAGCAGATGGGCTTCTCCGATGAAGACCTGGACGAAATCTCCGATGAAATGAGCGGAATGTTCGGGCAGATGGACAGCGGCGACGGTGAGGATGATGAAACCGAAGGCAGAACTGCCACCTTCCCGCTGCTGAACCAGCTCTTTGGGGGCAATCCTCCTGCAAAGAAAAACGATCCCCCTGCAGAAAAGCAGGAGGAGGGGGAAGAAGACGGGAAGAAAAAGAAGAATAAGAAACACAAATTTCTCGACACCTATTGTATGGATCTTACCGGCAGAGCAAGAGACGGTAAGCTGGATAAGGTCATCGGCAGAGATGTGGAAACGGAACGGGTCATTCAGATCCTGAACCGCCGGCAGAAGAACAACCCCTGCCTGATCGGTGAACCGGGTGTTGGTAAGACTGCCATTGCCGAGGGACTTGCCCAGCGGATCGCTGCCGGGGATGTGCCTTACAAGCTGCGGGATAAGGAAGTCTTCCTTTTGGATCTGACGGCTTTGGTGGCAGGCACCCAGTTCCGGGGTCAGTTTGAAAGCCGTATGAAGAGCTTGATCGGGGAGATCAAGGAGTGCGGCAACATTATTTTGGTGATTGATGAGGTTCACAATCTGGTGGGTGCCGGCGATGCGGAAGGCTCCATGAATGCGGCAAACATTCTCAAGCCAGCCCTGTCCAGAGGTGAGATCCAGGTAGTGGGTGCCACCACCTTCAATGAGTACCGAAAGTATATCGAAAAGGATGCGGCATTGGAGCGGCGTTTCCAGCCGGTGTCTGTAGCGGAGCCTACTATCGAGGAAGCCTGTCAGATCATGCAGGGCATTTCCAAGGCATACGCCCAGTTCCACGGGGTCACCATTTCTCCGGAGATCGCCCGGCAGTGCGTCATCCTTTCCGAGCGGTATATTACCGATCGCTTCCTGCCGGATAAGGCGATTGACCTGTTGGATGAGGCCTGCTCCGATGTGAATCTGCGATGCAAGGAGATTTCCATGCTTGCGGAGCTGAAAAAGGAGCGGGACGACTACCAGCTGGAGCTGCAGATGCTCACCGAGGATACAGAAAATGAGCATTTTGAGCGACTGGCAAACATTCGCAGTAAGCTTTTGCAGCTGGCGGCCCGGATCGAGGAGCTGGAAAAGGTTCCTGCCCCTGCGGTGACTATGGAGAATCTGGCACGGATCATTGAGCTTTGGACCAAGATCCCCGCCAGTAAGATCAAGGCACAGGAGTATCAGCAGATCAAGGGCTTGTCTGATCGGTTGAAAAAGCATATTGTGGGTCAGGACGAGGCTGTGGATGCGGTGGCACGAGCTATCCGCAGAAACCGTGTAGGGATCTCTCCTAAGAAACGGCCTGTTTCCTTTATCTTTGTAGGACCCACCGGCGTGGGTAAAACGGAGCTTGTGAAGCGCCTTGCTGATGACCTGTTTGACAGCGTGGATTCCCTGATCCGGTTGGATATGTCCGAGTATATGGAAAAGCATACCGTTTCCAAGCTGATCGGTTCTCCTCCCGGCTATGTGGGCTATGATGAGGCAGGTCAGCTTACCGAGAAGATCCGCCGTAAGCCCTACAGTGTGGTGCTCTTTGACGAACTGGAAAAAGCCCACCCGGACGTGCTGAATATTCTTTTACAGGTGCTGGACGACGGCAGGATCACCGATGCCCAAGGCAGAGTGGTGAATTTCGAAAACACCATCATTGTCATGACCTCCAATGCCGGCTCTGAGGGTCGCGTAGGCGGTTTGGGCTTTGGCAGAACGGATCAGGATATGGTCAAGGAAAAGACTATGAAGGCTCTGCAGGAATTCCTGAGACCCGAATTTATTAACCGGGTGGATGAGATCATCACTTTCAACCATCTGACGGAAGAGAATTTCCTTGGTATTGCGGATATCATGCTTGAGGAACTGCGGGAGGGTCTTGAAAACCGCGGTCTGACCCTTTCCTGGACAGAGGGTGTGCGAAGCATCCTTGTAAAGAAGGCGTATTCTGTGACCTACGGTGCCAGAAATCTGCGCAGAACCATTCAGAAGGAATTGGAAGACCCCATTTCTGAGCGGATCATCGATTCCTTTGAGACACCCATCTCCGGGATCCATGTTACCGTGGAAAATGAAGAACTACTGATTTCCGTTGAATGATTATAAAACAGGAGGCAACATGTTGCTTCCTGTTTTTTTGTAAGATTATGACAATACCTGCGTCTAATAGTTGAGGGGGGTGAAAGGATGACTGATTTTGAAGAGGTGTATCAGGAGCATTTCAAAACGGTGCACCTATATTTGTTGGCGCTGTGTAAGGATCCGGCTCTTGCAGAAGAACTCACGGCAGATGTATTTTTTAAGGCGTTAAAGGCGTTGCCAAATTTTCGTGGTGACTGTGACATACAAACATGGCTTTGTGCAATGGGTAGGAATACCTGGATATCTCACCTGCGCAAATCAGAACGGAATGTATCCTTGGAGGAACTTAGCATACCGGACCCGTCAGCGAGTATAGAGGAACAGGTGGCAGATAAACAGCTTGCAATGCAGGTGCATAGGATTTTACATACCCTGCCGGAACCCTATAAGGAGGTGTTTTCTCTTCGGGTCTTCGGTCAACTGTCCTTTCAGGATATCGGGGCCTTGTTTGAAAAAAATGCTAACTGGGCTTGTGTGACCTATCACCGAGCAAGAAGACGGATTCAGCAGGCAATGGAGGTGGTATAATGCATAGAAACTGTGATTTGGTAATGGACCTTCTGCCTTTGTATGCGGAGAATCTTGCAAGCCGTAGCAGCAGAGAATTGGTGGAAGAACATATCGTTGCCTGTGAAAATTGCGCACAGGAACTAAGGTATATGGAAAAAGAACTGCTGCTTCCACAGTTTACGGATATATCTTCTTTCAAACAAATAAAAAATAACGGAAGAATAAAAAGTCTGGCTTTGGTGCTGGCAGTGCTTTGCGCCATTGGACTTATCCTGTCGGCATACTGGACACTGAGTAATGTTCAGGTTTGGCTGACTGCGGAGGAAGCTGTGACAGGCGTTACGGTAGCCGATGACGGCACCCTGGAGATCCATCTGACAGAAAAGGTGGGGGGCAGCTATTCTGCAGGCAACGGAGTGCTGTTTTCAAGCCGTCGAATCCCGGCACGACGGCTTCCGGACTGGATGAATGACCGTGAGCCTGTCCCATATACAGTAAGTCTGTACGATGAGGAAAGCTTTTGGTATCCTGGGTCACTTGTGGGCGGTGAGAACGTCCTGCTGTACGGGCAGGGAGATTTCTCTTTAACACCCTGGGATGAAATCCACTGGACCATGGCGTATCTTTTTTGGGGCGGTCTTGCAGCCGGGGCGATGCTTCTTTTCACTGCGTGGTTATTTAGAAGAAAGAAATCCTTTGGTGTTTTGTGGCGATTTGGGATACTGCCGTTGTTGTTTTCCGGTGCCAGTCTGTTTGTGACCAATGGCAGATTTCTGGTTTTGGATTTTGGTTTTGGCTGGCACTACAGTGGAGGCCTGTGGATCCGCATTGCAGCGTCTGTTGTGATGGCGGTTACGGCATGGGGGTTGCTGATCAGTCTGTTCTGCTTGGTGAAAAGG
>JAGAMQ010000160.1 GCA_017624645.1 Oscillospiraceae bacterium | reverse complement strand
TTGTGGATCTTTCCCATGTTTCCGATAAAGAGTTTGTTGAGAAGCTGACGGTTTTTGGTCAAAAGGTAGAGACCTATCAGCGGATGGATGAAGAAATTAAAAATGTTGTCGTAGGCAAGGTGCTTTCTATCCTTCGCCACGAAAACTCGGATCATATGTGGGTTTGCCAGCTGGATGTGGGACAGGAAGAGCCTGTGCAGATCGTTACCGGCGCACAGAATGTGAATCAGGGTGACTTGGTTCCTGTGGCACTGCATAACTCCTGGCTTCCCGGTGGTATCCATATCACTAAGGGCAAGCTTCGGGGTGAAAAGTCCAACGGCATGCTGTGCTCCTTTGCGGAGCTGGGACTGACCCAGAACGACCTGCCCGGTGTCTTTGCTGACGGCATTTGGATTCTTAACGAGGAAGACTGCAAGGTTGGCGACGACATCAATTTGGTTATCGGCAACGATGATACTGTTGTAGAATTCGAGATCACCAACAACCGTCCCGACTGCTATTCTGTTATCGGTTTGGCACGGGAAGCTGCCGCTGCCTTTGGTATGCAGATGCGCCACCACACACCCCAAGTAAAGGGAAGCGATGCAGGTTCTGTCTTTGAAATGCTGGATGTTGAGGTTCCTGCGGAGACTCTTTGCAATCGCTATACCTCACGCATGGTCAAGAATGTCAAGATTGGCCCCTCTCCCAAGTGGATGCGTCAGCGGCTGCGTGCCAACGGTATTCGTCCCATCAACAACATCGTGGACATCACCAACTATGTCATGCTGGAGTACGGTCAGCCTATGCATGCCTTCGATTACCGGTATGTGGGCTCCGGAAAGATCGTGGTTCGGGAAGCAGAAAGCGGCGAGTCTCTGACGACCCTTGACGGCGTTCAGCGCCAGCTGACCCCGGGCATGCTTGTAATTGCCGATGATGAAAAGGCCATCGGTCTTGCGGGCATTATGGGTGGCGAAAACTCTGAAATTACCGAGGATACCAGCATAGTTGTGTTTGAATCCGCCAACTTCAACGGCACTTCTATCCGCCAGACTGCGTTGGCTTTGGGTATGCGTACCGATGCCTCCGGCAAGTTTGAAAAGAACCTGGATCCCATGATGACCGTACCTGCAGTGGAGCGAGCCTGCGAATTGGTAGAAATGCTGGGTGCAGGTGATGTCATGGATGGCATTATCGATATCGTCAACTATGTTCCCCAGCCTAGGACACTCCCCCTTGAGCCGGAGAAGATCAACAAACTTCTGGGAACTGCCATCTCTAAGGAAGATATGGTCAAGTACCTGCAGCTTTTGGAGATCCCTGTGGAAGGTGATACCATTTTGGTCCCCTCTTTCCGTCCGGACCTGAATCTTATGGCAGACATTGCTGAAGAGGTAGGCCGATCCTTCGGTTATAACGAAATTCCCACAACAGCCTTCAAGACATCCACACAGGGCGGCTACTCTCCTGTAATGATCATGGAAAACAAAGCAGGCAGCCTTTGCCGCAGCCTGGGCTACAGCGAGATCATCACCTACTCCTTTGTTTCCCCTTCTATCTTTGATCAGATCCGAATTCCTGAAGATTCCGTTCTGCGAAACACCATGAAGATTCAAAATCCTTTGGGCGAAGACACCTCTGTGATGCGTACCATTGCACTTCCGTCTATGCTTGACATTCTTTCCAGAAACAATGCATATCACAACAAGTGCGCCAAACTCTATGAGCTTGCCAAAATCTATCAGCCGGTCGAAGATGAGGCTTTGCCTGCAGAACCTAAAATGCTGGTTCTTGGCACCTATGGCGAGGGCGAAAACTTCTTCTCTCTCAAGGGTGATCTGAATGGTATTATTGCCGGACTTAACCTGCCGGAAGCAACCTATACCGCTGTTAAGGACAATCCCTCTTACCATCCCGGTCGTTGTGCCGCAGTCAGCATCGGAGAGATCCACCTGGGCTACATGGGTCAGGTACATCCCCTGGTGGCAAAAAATTACGGCATCGACTGTGAGGTTTACTGTGCAGAAATCAATTTCACCGCTCTGTTTGATCTGAAAAAGCCGGATCCCACCTATGTTCCCCTGCCCAAATACCCTGCGGTTACCAGAGATATTTCTCTCATTTGCGATGAAGATGTAACGGTAGGCTCAGTGGAGGAAATTATTGCACGATCTGCCGGAAAGCTTCTGAAGAAGGTGCAGCTCTTTGACATCTATAAGGGAACGGGTGTCCCCGAAGGAAAGAAGAGTCTGGCATTCTCCCTGATTCTTCGGGCAGACGACCGCACTTTGACAGATGCCGATTCTGAGGGCGTTGTATCCAAGGTTTTGACCGCTCTCAATGAGAAGATCGGCGCAACATTGCGTTAATTGTGGGTATTTTTTTAAAATATACTTTACACAATAAAAAAATTAGGCTATAATATATCCAATTACAGAAAGGAGGTCGTTCCCATGACGGATAAAACACTCACTAGCACCATCAAATTTACTGTCCCCGGTGATGATAAGGACAACATGCGTCAAACGCTCCGTAGTGTGTTCGACGCCCTGAGCGAAAAAGGATACAACCCGGTCAACCAAATTGTCGGATATCTTTTGACCGAGGATCCCACCTATATCACTAACTACAATAATGCCCGCAGTATGATCTGCAAGCTGGATCGGGACGAGCTTCTGCAGGAGCTCGTACGTTGCTATCTGTTTGACAAACATTGATTCAACGGACGGCGTTTTCAACAAACGCCGTCCAAACACATTATCAGGAGGCAATTATGGCTGAGGAAAATAAGGTTCTTATGTATAAGGGGCATCCTCTGATGCGAAAGGACAACCTGATCTATTATGGTTCCATGGCGGATTCCCATATTGTAATGCTTCAGGTTCTGGAGACCAAGAAGGTAAACGATGTGGATATTGCTACCCGTGTGTCTGTTCAGTTGCAGCTGACAGATCCCTCCGTCAAGAGCCGTGACAGAATTGTCAAGAAGGGCGAAAAGCCCGGTTTCTATACCGCGCTGGATTTCGGCTGTGTATGGCTTGAAAGAGCTCTGGCCGGAAAATAATTTACCAACATAAAAAACAGTCGGCTATGCCGGCTGTTTTTTATGTTTTCCCTCTTTTTGCACATAATAGCACAAAGGAGGACGATCATGGAAAACTGTAAAACTGGAAAACGAACCTTTTTGTTTGGGAAGCCACCGGTAATATCCCATTGGGCAAGTGTTGCCGGAAAAAAAGAATCCGAAGGGCCACTGAAACACACCTTCGATATCACGGAAAAAGATGCATATTTTGGTCAAAAGACGTGGGAACAGGCAGAACGAAAAATGCAACAGCTGGCACTGAAAACCCTTCTGGAAAAAGCAAAGCTGGAATACCGGGACATCGACATTGCATTTTCGGGAGATTTGCTGAATCAATGCATCAGTTCTTCTTTCACACTTAAGAATATGGCTGTGCCCCATCTTGGGCTATACGGTGCCTGTTCTACCATGGCAGAAAGTTTAATTCTTGGAGCAATGTGCGTAGCAGGAGGCTTCTGCAAGAACGTCGTTTCTATGACATCATCTCATTTTGCTTCGTCTGAACGTCAATACCGGTTTCCGCTGGTTTACGGCGGTCAAAGGACCCCTACAGCCCAGTGGACCGTGACCGGTGCAGGTGCGGCGCTGGTTTCCCAACACGGAAAAGGACCTGTCATTACCGGCTGTACTGTTGGAACGGTGGTTGACCTTGGAATTAAGGACGCCAACAACATGGGTGCAGCTATGGCACCGGCTGCGTTGGCAACGATTCGTCAGCATTTTGAAGACACATCCTTATCCGTACAGGATTATGACCTGATCGTCACCGGCGATTTGGGGCAATTGGGCAAAGAAATCCTATTAACCATGGCACAACAGGAGGGTTTGCAGCTTGGCGGAAAGCTTGCAGATTGCGGCACGTTGATATTTGACACACTGAAACAGGATGTACACTGCGGAGGTTCGGGGTGCGGATGCAGTGCAATCACCCTGTGCGGATATCTTCTGGATCAATTACAGAACAATAAGATGAACAGAATACTTTTTTGCGGTACCGGAGCACTGCTCTCCCCCACTTCATCACAGCAGGGACTTTCTATCCCGGGAGTGTGTCACGCCGTTTCTATCAGCGGAGGTAAAGTATGGAATTCATAAAGGCATTTATAATCGGCGGTATCTTATGTGTGATTGGACAGGTCCTTATTGATAAAACCAAGCTGACCCCTGCAAGGATCCTTGTATGCTATGTGGTGATGGGTGTCATTCTAGGTGGAATCGGTATTTATAAACCATTTGTGGAATTTGCAGGTGCCGGTGCCTCAGTTCCCCTTACGGGATTCGGTTATCTGCTTGCCAAAGGCGTAAAAGAGGCCGTAGAGCGACAGGGACTTTTGGGGGCATTTTCCGGAGGTCTGAAAGCAACAGCTGCCGGGATCACAGCAGCTATTGTAGCCGCCCTTGTCGTAGGTCTTATCTTTAAGGTAAAGGATAAATCCTAAAAAAACGGGCAATCTATCATAGCGGAGAGCCGCAAACGACAAAGGAGGAATTTTATTATGAACAATCAGAATCGGAATCAGAACAACCAGAACAACCAGAACAACCAGAATAATCAGAACCAGCAGAACAACCAGAACCGCAGCCAGAATCAGCAGAACAATCAGAACCAGAACAGAAACGAGCGCTAATGGAAAAGAGCCGGGGGCACCCCCGGCTCTTAATTATAAGATCTCCACAAATTTCTTCAGTCGGAAGAAATACAGCTGTGCGGATATGACTTTCCTCTCGTAGATGCGTTCCAATGCCCGGGCGTACGCCAACACCTGCGGTTTGTACCGTTCTACAGCATCCGGAAGTGTTTGTGTGGTTACTTTGTCTGTCTTGAAATCGAGAACGGTTATGCTATCCTCCTCAACAAGTGCGCAGTCCACTACACCTTGAAGTAATACCCGCTCGCCGGTTGTTTGGGAATGATACCGGATCGCATCATCCAGAATAGAAAACTTAAACTCACGAAGAATGGTTGTACTGCTGCGGATTCTTCTTCCCATATCCGTAGCGAAGAAGTCAGCAATATCCTGACTGCTTGTCAGCGCCGCACATTCTTCAGAAATGAGACCTTCGTCAACCAGCCTGCGGATTTCTTTTTCCACCCCTTCAATGGAGCCGCAGGCACTGAAATCAATGTATTGCATCACTGTATGCACCGCTGTGCCCAGTTGCTTTCCTTGAGCATCCTTGCTTAGGAAGGACGGTTTTCTCCAATAATACGGACGGCGGCTCAATTCCTTGGAATCTTCTGCCACCTCACTGTCCTTATAACGTCCTTTTAGCTGAGTTGCGGTCTGCTTGGACGGGGTCTGTGTTGCCGGTTGATATGGATAAGCATAGCTCAGTGATTGCTTGATCCTTTCTACAACCTCTGGGGAAAGTTCATCACCTGTCGGATCCTGCTGCAAGCTTTCACCCGTCTGTCCCTGTGGCTTTATAACCTTTATCAGCCATGGATGTCTGCTGCTTTTTGTAGTATCCGGTCTGTGGGCATATTGATATAGTGCGTCTGCCTCATGCCGGTAAACAGCACCAAGAAGCACCCAATCTCCGGCACAGGCAGCAATGTTGGAAAGATAAGCATTGCCCATAAGATCCCGAAAACGAATCAGCTGGGATAGTTTTTTTTCAAGGTGGTTGTTGGCGTAGGTCATGATCAGCCTGTCCCGTGCCCTGGTCATAGCTACATACAGAATACGAAGTTCTTCCGAGACCGCATCCGCGGTCTTTTTAATATGAATGGAGTGTTTGGAAAGGGTTGGATACATAACACGATTTTGTATATCCGATGCAACAAGCCCCAGACCCAGTTCGCTATCACAAAACACCTGTTCCTTCAGGTCCTCGGTGTTGAAACGTTTGGATAATCCGCACAGAAATACAACCGGGTATTCAAGGCCCTTGGATTTGTGAATACTCTTAATGGAGACCGCGCCTACATGGGTATCTTCTTCGTCCTTTTTTAATCCCCGCAGGGAAACAGCCACTAGATAGTCAAGGAACTGGTCAAGGCTGCTGTTGCCGCTTACCTCAAAGGATACTGCAAGCTGATAAAATGCATGAAGATTCTCTTTTCTTGCCGATCCATCCTCCATGGCACCATAGATGCTGTCGATCCTAGTAAGAGCAAAAACACGGCTGATCAGTTGTGAGATGCTGCACATCCCGGATTCCTTACGAAGCTTCGATAAAAGAAGCCTGAAATTTTGGGACTTTTCTGCATCGTCTTTTTCCAGAGCATAATAAAATGGCCCATGCTTCCGGGTGCTGCGGATACGGGCAAGATCGTCGGAAGAAAATGTGAAGATCCTGCTGCTGAGTGTTGCAATCAACGGAATATCCTGCAACGGATTGCTGATGGTCTGAAGGACCGAACAAAGCACCTCAATTTCTTCAGATTGGAACATGCTGTTTTTTTCACTGACACAAGGAATTCCACTATTTTCTAAGGCAAAACGGAATATCTCACCGCTGGAACCCGGAGCGCGTAAAAGAATTACAATATCCTCAGGCCTGATGGGACGAACACCCTCTCCATCACAGATCATATGTTTTCCATCCAGCAGTTGCATGATCCTTCCTGCAACAAAGTTGGCCTCGGTAAGGTATGTATCCTCTTCTACATCAATTGCATACAGTTCAACGGATGGATCATCCAACTGTACGGGCTTGGGGACAAACAGACGCAGTGCCTCGTCCTCCCCGTATTTAAGACCACCGGTTTTTTCTGTCATACACACAGAAAAAACATCGTTTACAGCGTCGATTACTGCTTCCGAGGAACGGAAGTTGTGGCTAAGGAGGACTTTCCTGCCTTCACCTGCCTGTGCCTCTGCCACAGGCGCATAGGTATGGTATTTTTGCAGGAATATCCCAGGATCTGCCAGACGGAACTGGTAGATAGACTGCTTTACATCCCCAACCATAAAGCAATTGTTATGCTTCTTTGTCAGTACATGGAAGATTGCATCCTGAACCGCATTGGAATCCTGGTATTCATCCACCATGATCTGTCTGTATTTCTCAGCGACCTCACAGGAGATCGCCGTTGCACCGGAACGCTTTTTCCCCAAAAGGAGATCCAACGTTCTCTGCTCCAGATCGTTAAAATCCAGTGCATGCCTAGCTTTTTTCAACCTGGCGTACTCGAAAGCGAAACTACGGACCAACCGTACCAAGCCCCGCATTGCAGGTTCAGATGACGCAATATCAAACAGGATTCTGTCGTTGCTGTCGCAGTACCGTTCCAGCTTGGATGCCAACTTTTTTTTACAGCTTTCCCGCAATTCCTTGATGGTCTCGTGAAGGTCCAATGCCTCCGGATCCTTGGGTTTTACGAGTCTGCCGTAATCGATCTCCTTACGACCAAGCAGTTGTTCCCAGGTGGTACTATCCTTTAACGCACACAGCTGGTCAGCACAGGATCGGCATAAAAGCGCCGTCTTTTCCATAGAGGGATATTTCTGGGCAGCATCTGCACATCGCTGATAAACATTTATTTGAAGTTGTAAAAATGCCCGTAGCTCCTCCATCATAAACGCTCCCCATGGGGTTTGGGATGCGTCCGTAATTTCCGAAACATCCGCCATTTCCAGACATTTCTCAAGCCACAGGTCCGGATCCAGATGGCATCTTGAGCTTTGATAGGTCAGATGGATAATGTCAGGAATCAGATGGTCGTCTCTGGATAGACCCTGACTATCCAAAAATGCGGCAAGCTCTGGGCAATCCGCCATGATATTATACGCTTCCTCCAGAACCGCCTGCATAGCTTTGTCTTTCAATTCCACGCACTCATTTTCATCCGCTACACGAAAATCAGCCGGAATGTCTATACGATAGGCATAATCCTTAAGCAGGTCTTTGCAAAAGGAGTGTACCGTGGAGATGTTAGCCATATACAACCGCTGTGTCTGCCGTTGAAGGTGGCGGTTCCCGGGGTCCCGTGCAATATGCTCAGACAGCTTTTTTGCGATTTTTCCCCGAAGCTCTGCTGCCGCAGCCTGAGTGTAGGTAATGATCAAAAAATCGTCAATATTGGCAGAATCATGGGGATCGGTGATATAGGTCATTAAGCGGTCTACCAGCACTTTTGTCTTACCGGAGCCCGCAGCTGCAGAAACAAGCAGATTGCCTCCCCGGTCATAGACAGCATCATGCTGTGCAGGTGTCAATTTTTCAGCCATTATCCTTCACCTCCTGTTCGATATCCTGCCAAAATCTCTCTGCGGATACGGTTTTAAAATTGCGCACATTCTCTACGTTCGCCGGGTGACAAACCTGATGGTACGGACAGTACTTACAGGCACTGAAGCTGCTTCCGCGCATATACGGATCCGGCTCCACATCACCCTGGCAAATATTGTCTACAAGCCGTTTTAAGAGCAGGTATACATATTTTTTCAGCTGACCAAACTGTGTTCTGGTTGCCAACATGCCGGAAATCTCTCCGTCTTTATTCCGGGAATAATGCATCCTTTTTGGCTTTTCCACCGGTTCCATGGCGTACAGCACAGCATCCTCACCCAAGAGCAAACCGCTGCGCTTCCACTTATCTGCCCGGTCTTTTTCCCAGGAAGCATCCGCGCCGGATGTTTGGATCATTGGCACCCTTGCGGGGAAATACTGCACACCGGCAGGCAAACATACTCCCAAGTGGGGGTCTCCGGCGCTTTCCAATGCAAACAGGTAAAGAAGCATCTGCAAACCCACACCGTTGAGAATATCACAGTAATCAAACTCTTTTTTTCCGGTCTTATAGTCAACAATTCGCAAAAACTGCTGTTGGCCGTTCCTCCATATATCGGCCCGATCCACCACACCCCGAAGGAATCCATCCATCTTTTCTCCATGTATCGGAATGGATGGCTGATCTCCCCCTTCATCAAATCGCAGCTCGAAGTAAGCAGGAATGAATTCACTTTGACGAAGCTCATCCCAAAGCTCTCTGACGATCCATTCCAACTCCTTGTAATTGCGCTGGAACAAATAGGTGGTTCTTGCCGAATCCATGGCAGCAAAGTGCGTCTTTTGATATTTTTCGGAAGCTTCAGCGGCTATTTCTATTATTTTCTCCACACTGACAGCTCGAAAGCCTCCCAGCTGCATCACCTGCCGGAATGTGTTTTCCAAAACGTCATGGACATATGTACCAAACTCAGCCGGATCCACCTCTACCTGCTTGCGTTCCTTGGCCTTAAGGCCATAGCGTAAGAAATAGGAGAGTTTACAGACAGCGTGTTGATCGATTTGCGATACCGAAAGTCGAAGACATTTTCCGTACAGCTTTTGTACATTCTCAAAAGAAATTGTGCCGCGAAGAAAGTTTTTGTGGTAACAAACTTTCTGATAGCTCTCGTTCAGGCCCAAGGACTGGGCTTCCTGCTCACCATTCCATCTTGACAGATATGCCGCAGCTTCAAAGGGATCGCATAACGCCGCCCCCAAGGTGGGAGAAAGGCGTTTTTCAGTGCCGGCAAGTTCTTTAAGGCGCTGGTAGAGATAAGAAGGCTGTCCTCCTGGGCAGCTAACACACACAGTTTCTCTTGCACCGCAAAATACACCGTATATCTCCGCAAACTCACCCTGCAGTGCCTCTGCGCATCCCCCTGCCAGGGGAAGACCTACCGAACAAAGGGTTGTCCTGTCCTGTTCCGTCAAAACACCTTTGGCGCTGCTGTATGCCGGGAGGGACCCTTCCAATGCGCCCAGGACGATCAAATGCTTTGTTTCCTGACAGCGCATAGAATTCACAGGTCCTACAGTCACAGCATCCAAAACATGCGGGATGGTTCCCACATCATATTGATCCAGTAACATACGGAACAGTCTGGGAAATGTATCAGGATTCCAGGGAGAATTTTCCATGACATCGTACATCTGCTCCAGGGCATTTAGCAGGATGTCCCAAAGCTGATGCAGGATCTGTGCGCTGCGGAAATCTCCCTCATCATCCAGTTCATTGGCCAATTTGTCCAGCCTTTCAGCAAGACAGATCTCCTCTAAAAAACGATACAATGCCAAAATCTGCTGACCGAGATTCGCCGAACCGGCAAATTCAGTGCGCATTTGTTGAAGCGGCTTTATCAAAGCCTCCCTTGCTTCCTCCAAAGAAGAAAGCCGGGTTAACGCGTCGTCTGTCCAGTTTTCTGTCAAACCGTCGGGATTTTTGGTGAAAGGTTGTGTCCATTGGACGCCGTGTATTCCCCAAAGAATACAGTAATTCTCCAAGGAATCACAAATCTCGTTTGGGATGGGCGATAAGGCGGATTTCATATAACGAAGGACCTCATCCCGATCGAAACCGCCCAGTGCCGCATCCAAAGCGGACAAAACTGTCGCCATAACCGGTCTGTCCAGCACACTCTCTGTTCCGGAAATGTACGCAGGGATATTACATCGGGAAAAAACCATCTGCAGCATGCTGCTGTATTGCGGCATATCCGCACATACAACACTAATGTCACGATATCGGTCACCGCTGCGAACCAGCGCCATAATCCGTTCTGCCGCGGCGTTACATTCCTGGTAAAGAGAATCTGCCTGAAAAACAGTTAATGCACTGCAGGATACCTCTTTTGTGTTACCCTGGAACAAACGGTCACGAAGCGCGCTCAACTCAGATCGCTCTTCCCGGACTTCCTCAATCTGGTATGGAATTGCGTGTTTTTGCGCAATTTTCAAGAGTTCAAGGGCAGTCTTTCCTGCCTGTTCAAATGCCAGCTGACGGGAGTCTGGGGCATCACAGTTCAGACTGACTGTGACAGATCCGGATGCGCAAATCAGATGCTCCAGAATAGCCATATGCTGACGGGTAAAGTCCGGAAAACCTTCTATGTAGAACACATGCTCACTGGCATAATCGCTGCCGGTAAGTTCCTCCAAAAGCCAGGACATCTGATCCTGCGGATCACGCCTGCCACGGGAGCAAATACCGTCGTACGCCTCCAGCACCAGCGACAGCTCCTCGAGCTTTTGCGCAAGGCTTCCGCTGGTTTGCCGGGAGGCAAATACCAGATCCCCAGGGGTAATACAACAACGCTTAAACTCATCCACAGCGTCTAAAAGACTTACATAAAACTCCGGCTGCGTAGCAACGGCGGCGTACGCCTTAAGCTTACTGAGCACCTGTTGGACAGCGCTGGCCATAGCTACCACACGACCGCCGTTGTCCAGACATTCCTGCGCGGCATGACCTAATGTGTCAGCCACCCGATTGGCAAGCCGGGTAAACGTCAGCACCTCCGCATAACGGCTTGTTGTCTGACCACCTGCAGCGCAAAGACGGCGCTCTGTATCATGACTGATCAGTTCCGGGACCATAAGGATTCTGTTCCCCTGGCGGGCCTGGATATCCTTGGCAACCAGGTCAAGGATCATGCTGCGATTTGCAACCCAATCCCTGCCCAATAAAAGCTTCAGCATGACGCATCACACTCCTTTTGCCTATCATATCACAAATACTGTCTTATTAACAGGACAAATTCATGATTTATAAAAGAAATTCTCCAGTTTTCCAAGACATTCCAGCAGAAAGAACCTCACCTGATAACCGTTGCCTCCTGTAAGGGTATTCTGCATATCTGTGTCCATATCCACGGCAGCGGCTGCAGTATAGAAGTCCTGCAAGCACAACGAAGGAAAAACAACGCACCACCAGTTCTGTCCTACACCGCTTCCGATCTGTACAACCAAGGAATCATAAATCCCGGCAGGAAGCCGGAAGCTTTCATAATTGCGGGTGTCAAAGGCTTCCCTTCGCATAATTAACTTTGCCTGATGAGAAGAGCCCTGTTCCAGCAGATAACTGTTGATACGATCCTCATATTCATGTAAGTTTTCCTGTAAATACGCTTTTGCATCCTGTGCCGTCTTAAATTCTGTTGCTGGCATAGAAAGGTATGAAAGCAACTCATCTCTGACGGCAAGCTTCTCAAGCTGATCTTCTGCACTGTCTGAATTTGCACGGACATGAAGACGCACTACATTTTCCTGCAAGTACTGCATATCGGCAATCAAAGCGCCTACCACACCCAATGTCACGACAAACACAACACACCATAAAAATTTTGCTGTTTTCTTCATAAAGACACCGTCCATACTGAAATACTATCAGTATGGACGGTATTCTCAAAAATTATACAGGTTTGGCAATAAACACCTGAGGATAGTTTTCTTTCAGCATATTACAGATTACTGCGGCATATTCAAACTCTGTTACAATGGCGTAAACTGCCGAACCGGAACCGGTCATCTGCTGGCCGATGGATCCGTAGCTGTTAAAGATGGATTTGATATAGTTCATCTCAAGGTGTTCCGCAGTAACCAAAGGATCAAATACATTACACAGATTTACAGCAACCTTGCCGAGGTCTCCTGCCAGCAATGCACTTTCCATCAGCTGACTGTCGGGTCTTTTGCCTATTACAGATTCATCCAGCCTTCGATACAGCTCCGGAGTGGAAGCAACAAAATCCGGCTTGCAAACAACAAAGATGCAGTCGGGCATATTGGGCAATTTGCGAAGCCGTTCTCCCCTGCCCTCAGCCATAGCCGTTCCGCCGATTACGCAGAAAGGTACATCACTGCCTACGCCGGCACCAAGCTCTGCCAACGCCAAAATAGACAGCGGGTCCCCGTAATGACGATTGAGTGCCCGAAGAACTGCAGCTGCATCCGCGCTGCCGCCACCCAGTCCTGCCTGTGTAGGAATCCGCTTCGTAATGTGGATGCGTATACCATTGGGATCTTTGTTCATAGTATCCAAGTACAGTTTCGCTGCCTTCCATGCAAGATTACTCTCGTCACAGGGGATCGTTTCGTCGGTGCACTCCAGTACCCAAGGTTTGCCGGTATCCAATTCGATGAGTACATCGTCCCGCAGGGAGATGGTCTGCATAACACTGCGGATATCGTGATATCCGTCCTCCCTTTTTCCCAAAACATCCAATGTAAGGTTCAGCTTGGCATACGCCGGTTCATGTAAAGTAATCATCTGATCTTTCTGCCTTCCAAATAATATCTCTTTTCTCTTCCGTGACCCAACGAGAAAGTCTTGCGGGGCAAAATTTTTCCCGATGCACCAAAAGCAAACAGCTCTGCCTTGTCAAACACCGGCAACAGCAAACCAAGGGTGTTACTGTTCGCTGCGAACTTCTCAACGGCATCCGTGTCGTGTATATAGTCGATCTTACCTTCATTATTTTTCAGCCATTCATCCAGGAAGTTCTGAAGAACTGCTACAGGCAACTGCCCGCTGGGAACATTCAAATGAACGGTACCTCTACGATCCCCTGCAATCCATTCCACAGGCGTACCTGTGGGAGAAGACAGTTCCAGAAGATCCGACAGAAGTTTATCCACATTTGTATCAAAGATAACGCGGTGAATAGGCTCAAATACCACCGAGGGATCGAGAATATTTTCAAGCTCCACTAGTGCGTATCTTGCAGGATGATCAGAAAGATCTTTACCGGGATTGTTTTTCTTCAGTTCCTCATACCAACATTTTGCAGTCACCAAGGAATGGTTTCCGTCAGCAACCAGCAACGCAGCGCCTCGTGCCTTACGCAAATACCCATCGATCTGTTCCTGCAGACAGTCTGCCTCACTTCCGGAAATCAGCCATCCGGCGATGTGACCGCCTTCTTCCATGAGCATGAAATCATAAAGCTTCTTCAGTGAGGATTTACTTTGCTGTATGGGGGCGATCAACCGGTCATCTGCATCGTTGCAGAAAAGAATCACATGGGGAAATTCAAGGTCCGCTTCTCTGCGCACAGCAATTCTGGGGGGAACACGCTCCAGAACCGTTTGCTCTGTTGCACCGATAGCGGGTTTCAGCGCAGGGTCATAATGATATTGCTCCAGATCAATAAGTCCCACAATACCGGGTCGGATGGATCCGTCCAGAAGCGTCCTTTCCACATAAACAAAGGAATGGGGATATTCCTGGAATACGCCCTGGGCAAGATAATTCTTCATATTATCGGCAATTACCCCGATACGCTCAGCAGGACGGTCTTCAAGATAAATCTCAGGAAACACAAGATGATATGCAGAGGGCACATCCTTCGCTGTTTCAGCAACCCGTTCCCAATAGGAAGCATCAGAGGTAAACTGATCACATGCGATCACTGCCCATTTTTCATAGGAAACATCCTTTGGCAGAAGAATGTTCCCAGGAAAAAAACAAGACATTTCAATCTCTCCTTTCATTTTTACTATTATATCGGATAAACTGTTCTTTTGCAATCCCAAAACAAAGCGCTGCAGATGTATATTTTTGTTTCCATGGGGTATGATACCCATATCCAAAAGAAACGGAGGTAAGAAGGATGGATACCATTGCATTAATTCTGTCAATTATCGGTTCGATCAACTGGGGACTTGTGGGCATCTTCCAGTTTGATCTGGTTGCATGGCTGTTTGGCGGTCAGGATGCTATCTTCAGTCGTATCATCTATACCCTTGTGGGCCTGGCCGGTCTTTGGTGCATCACCCTGCTGTTTCGCAGAGGTCGTCAGGCAATCGATGCAGAATAATAAAGCAACCGAAAAGACGGCAGCGATGGCTGCCGTCTTTTCAACATCTTTAGGAATTGGACACACGGACAGTACAAATATGGGTTTCACCCTCATATTCCGCCACGAGATTGGTTGTGCCGACGGCCAGTCCGGTTACTTCAGCTCCGGACAGGGAGCAAACCTGTACGTTGCTACAGCTAAATTCCGCAGCCACCTCGTTACCTTCGGAATCTCGTAGTTTAAAGGTAAAAGATTCACCAATCTTAAGTGTGATATCGTTCTTTTGACTGTTATTATCTGTGTTCAGATGATACTTTCGGGAGCTTTGTGTCGGCTGGGTTGCCTCTTCCTGTTCCACATATGCGCCGACACTGGCAGAACAGCGGATAATGCAGGAAACCTTAACGCCGCCGTATTCGCCGTGAATCGTTGTGTTACCTTTTCCAACTGCGGTAACCTTTCCATCCTGAACAGTGGCAACCTTTTCGTTATCAGAGGTCCATGTGATGTCCCCTGCCGGAATCTTTCCCCGATAGGCTACCCATACCTCTGCTTTCTTAGAAAGGGTGACATCCGACTTCAGAAGTTTCAGCTCAGAAGGATCATATACAGGCACGGTGGTCTCTTCGGTGGGAGCAGTTGTATTCTCCGCCTCGAAGGTGCAGGTAATCCGACAGGTCTCTGTCTGCTCACCACAGGTAATGGTGATTGTGGTCTGACCGGGTCCCACCGCCTCAATTTTACCGTCCTCATTGACCTTTGCAATGTTTTCATCCTCGCTGGCAAAGATAACGGTATCTGTTGTATCAGCAGGCTCAGTTTTAACACTCAGAAGCTGAATGGCTCCGGCAGTCTTCAGTTCAACCACCGTATCGGAGAGGATGAGCTTTTCGCAGGAAATCACCAGAGAGGTGGATTCCGTTGTAGGAGCAGTGGTGATTATAGTCCCGTCGATATTGTCGGGAACACCACTCTGTGCCCCGGGGATCAAAAAACGTACAGCAATATATACAAATACTGCTACGATAGCAAGAAGCAAAACAATTACCGCAACCACCAGTCCCTTATCCTGCTTCTTCGGCTTTTCTTCCGGTGCTGGTTCAGCGGCAGGCTTATCCTGCTCGGAAGAAACACGCTCCAGATTGCGTTTACGGACGTTCTTCTTGGAAAAGCGACCGCCCTTGACATATGTATAGCTGCTCACAACTTCAGGCACCGCGTTGTCGGTGGAACCGGAAACTGTTTTGGCCTCTACAGACCGTACACATCCGCAAATCGGACACTGGTTGGCATTTTCCGGATAGGAAGTGCCGCAAACATCGCATATGATCTTGCTCATAAGTAACCTCCATTTTTGTGTTCCAATACACATTTACATCTATGTGTCCAATTATAGCATTTATTGCAGAATAAAACAACCATAAACATGTTGCTTTTTTTGTAAATTTATTTTATCATATACAGTGTATTAAAAAGGAGGCGATTTATGTGTCAGAACCCAAGCTGATTTCGCCATTGCTCGATCCCTTTATTATGGGTGATCCTATGAGTGATCGCGGGGGCATCAAAGCCTGCCCTGCAATGAAAAAAGATTCCGAAGATAAATATATCGTTAAGATCATTTCTATTCCGGCTTCCCCTTCCCAATTGGAAGCGTTGCTGCTCAGCGGTGCATATTCCGACAAGGCGGATGCCCTTGCATATTACGAAAGTGTTGCAAACGGGATTCTTGAAGAGACCAAAATCCTGCAGAGACTTTCTAACCTTGAGGGCTTCTTTTGCTATGAAGATCAGCAGATTGAACCCATGGTGGATGGATGCGGCTTTGATGTTTATTTGCTCAGCCCCTACCGCAAATCCCTTGCCAGGTATCTGTCCAAGAATACCATGACGCATCTTGGCGCGTTAAATCTTGGTTTGGATCTTTGTGCCGCCCTTGCTGTTGCAAGACAAAGCGGATACCTGTATGTGGCCTTGAAACCGGAAAATATATATTTGACCCAGGATCAAGGCTACCGCATCGGCGATATTGGTTTTTTGAAACTGGATGCTTTGAAATATGCATCCCTTCCCGACAGATACCGTAGTGCATACACAGCTCCGGAAATTGAAGATGCCTATTCCAGTCTGAACACCACTATTGATGTTTATGCTGCCGGATTGATTCTATACCAGGCCTTCAACGGCGGTGTTCTTCCACAGGTGGATGGGCAACTGCCTCCTCCCGATTATGCGGATTACGAAATCGCTGAGATCATCCTGAAGGCCTGCGCCTCTGATCCCAAGGAACGTTGGCAGGATCCCATAGAGATGGGTCAGGCAATCGTGAGCTATATGCAAAGAAACGGTGCCCATGATACTCCCATTGTCCCTCCAATACCCCCCGAGGCAGAGCAACCTCAAAACGAGGAAACGGATGACGAATCCTTTGAGGATGAGGCTACCGGAGATATTCCCGAAGCAGAAACGCAAACCCAGACTGTCTGCACCGAAGATTCGGTACATAACGAAATCACGGAAACTGCAGATGTTATGACGGATTCGCAGGCAGTTGAAGAAAACACCCAGAGCAGTACCAACGAAAGCGTATTTACAGAGGATGATTTTGGTAATCTTTCCTTCCTGGAAGAGCTTTCCTCTGATGAAACACTCCCCGGCGAGGACACCGCGGATGTGGATTATGATCAGATATCTGTTGAGGTGTCTGATATTCTTAACCAAGCTGACGATCTCATCTCCCATCCTACCCCGGATCCCGTGATCCCGCCCGAGGCCATTGAGGTAACTCTGCCCCCTGAGTTTACGGAGGCAGAACCAGAACAGGATCAGCAGGACGGTCCTGAAGATGCCGTTCCGGAACAGGAACCCCAGGCGGAAGAAATTGATGAAGTGAAATCCTGTGACGCAGATGAAGTCTCCAATATAGAACCCGAAGATTCAGAAGAAACATCCCACGAGGAAATTCCTGAAGATACCGAAGCGTCTGGGGATACTGATGCGACCGAGGAAGTCCCCGCAGCAAAACCCAAGAGCCACTGGGTCCGTAATACCTTTATTGTGTTGCTGATCCTTGCGCTGCTGGTTGGCGGATATTTCTTCTACAAAAACTTCTACCTTCAGCTGGTTGATTCCATCAGTCTGGAAGGCAGCGAGGATCATTTGACGGTTTACGTGGATTCACAAATTAATGACGAGTTGCTTTCTGTCATCTGCACCGACACCTACGGAATTCAGACTGTGCAGCCTGTGGTTGACGGAAAAGCTGTCTTTACAGATCTTGCTCCAGACTCTGCCTATAGAGTAGAGCTAGCAATCAAGGGCTTCCACAAGCTTAAGGGCGAAACAACCACTGCTTATACAACGCCTGTTCGTACGGAAATCGTTCAGTTTGGAGCTGTTACCGGCACCGAAGATGGCAGCGCAGTTATTGGATTTGCCATTGAAGGTCCCGATGTGGATCAGTGGAAGCTGGTATACGGTGTTACCGGTGCAGAACCCAGGGAAGCACTGTTTACCGGCCACATGTACACATTGACGGGTCTGACCGTTGGAACTGAGTACACCTTTGAGCTGTATCCTGCAACCGAGCTCTATGTTACAGGTAACAACAAAACCACACATGTTGCCAAAAAACTGGTCCGTGCCGAAGGCCTCGCTGTTACATCTTGTGCTGACGGCAAGCTGGAAGCCGGTTGGTCGGTACCCCAGGATGCTTCCGTTGATAGCTGGACCGTCCATTGCTACAACGACAACGGTTATGATAAGACTGTGGTTGTAGACACCAACTCCGTAGTATTGGAGGATATCACCACCACAGACGGCTACACCCTTGAGGTCACTGCTGCCGGAATGAGCGTCAGCGAGAGAGTCGTTATCGAAAAGAACTCTGTTACCGTTAAGGATTTTGAAGCGGTTCAAACAGAGGAAAGTACGGTAAAGCTTTCCTGGGGCAGCCTCAACACAGATGGAGAAGCTCAGGTCAAGATTTGCTATCAGGTTGACGGTTCTCCAATTCAGGAGATTGTGGTAGAGGGCGGCAGCAACACTGCTCTTATCTATCCTTTGCCCGGTTCAAAATACACATTCACACTGCAGACCGCATCCGGAAATCCCATTCTCGGGGGTACAGCGCAGCTTACCACCAGGGATGCAGAAAAGTTCAACGCATATAAGGTTTCTGCAAACAGAATCGATCTGAGAATGTGTAAGACGCCCCGCAAACAAAACTGGGATCGGCATGATCTTTCCAAATCCGACTATACCACCAGTTTCAAGAGCGGCGAAAAAGCCTCTTTCCTGATGCATATCAGCGGACAATACGGCATTTCCTCTGATCAGGTTACCATCCAATTTGCAATCCGTGACAATAACAACAATGTTGTCAGTATCGCAAACCAAAGCAAAAAGTGGTCTTCCATGTGGCACAAGAATTACGGAGAGTTTAACATTCCCGCTCTCCCCTCCGCAGCGGGCAACTACACTGTGTCTGTTTATTTTAACGGAGCTTTGGTAGGCGAACAAGCCTTTACTGTGAAAGCATAATTCTAACCGGCAGCGAAAGCTGCCGGTTTTCCAATCTCGACATTTTTTGAAAAAGTCAAAAAATACCTTGCAAATTGAAATCCATGGTGATACAATGGGACTAATCTTTTATGGAGGTTCTGTTCTATGCAGAATGTGGCAGTCAAGTTCGATTCCTACTATTACTTTTTTTATGTAAAAAAGTAATAGCGACTTGTGCTGCACCAAAATCCGTAGACTTTTGTATTAATTGCCGCACAGAGCCGATTCTGTGCGGTATTTCCATTTTTAGGAGGTTTTTCCATGATTGCAGTTCTTAAAAGAGGTACAACCGCTGAGCAGACAGATCATTTGATCCGCTGGCTTAAGACAATGAATCTTGACGTCCATGTTTCCTCCGGTCAGGAGGTCACAGTATTGGGCCTTGTGGGTGATACCAGCCGAGTGGATATGGAATTGCTTACCAGTCTTGAAATTGTGGATTCCGTAAAACGCGTCTCTGAGCCTTTTAAACAGGCTAACAGAAAATTTCATCCCAACGACAGTATTATTGAGGCCGGTAACGTCAAGATCGGCGGTGGCTTTTTTGCAATGATCGCTGGTCCCTGCTCTGTAGAATCCTCTGAACAGATCATCGGTATCGCCAACGAAGTTAAAGAAGGCGGCGCTGATGTTTTACGCGGTGGTGCATTCAAGCCTCGTACATCCCCCTATGCATTTCAGGGCTTGAAGGAGCAAGGACTGAAATTACTGCTGGAAGCAAAAAAGGTCTCGGGGCTGCCGATCATTACAGAGATCATGAACGTCCGTTCCCTTGCGCTTTTTGAAGAGGTGGACATCATTCAGGTGGGTGCCAGAAATATGCAGAATTTTGATCTTTTGCAGGAGCTGGGCAAAACCAAAAAGCCTATCCTTCTGAAAAGAGGTCTTGCCAACACACTCCAGGAGCTTCTTATGAGCGCGGAATATATTATGAGCGAAGGAAACGAAAACATAATTCTTTGTGAGCGTGGAATTCGCACCTACGAAACCTACACGAGAAACACCCTGGACCTTTCCGCTGTACCTGTGCTTCACGAATTGACGCACCTGCCTGTCGTAGTGGATCCCAGCCACGCCACCGGCAGGGCACAGCTTGTACCCTCCATGGCCCTTGCTGCCGCAGCCTGCGGTGCAGACGGAATCATGGTCGAGGTTCATAATAATCCTTCCTGCGCCCTGTGCGACGGTGCCCAGTCCATCACACCTGCCCAGTTTACACAGTTGGCCCATGCTGTGAAAAGGGTTCGGGAGGCAATTCAATGAATGTAGGTATTTTAGGTCTTGGCTTAATCGGCGGTTCCTTTGCCCGGGCCTACGCCAAGGCAGGACACCGTGTTTATGCCTGGGATCAAGACGAAAGCATGCTGACTTTCGCACAGCTTTCCGGTGCCGTGGCGGACAAACTGGATGAGAACAATCTTGATACATGCGAATTGGTATTACTTTGTGTATACGCAGATGCCTCTGCCGGATGGTTGGAAAGAAATGCCGGATACATTAATTCCAATGCTTTGGTGATGGATTGCTGCGGCATTAAGAAGGACATCTGCAGACGTTGCTTCCCGTTAGCGGAACAATTCGGTTTTACCTTTGTGGGTGGTCACCCCATGGCCGGTTCTCACAATTCCGGCTTCAAATACAGCCGCTCGAATCTCTTTCAGGGCGCTCCTATGGTAATCGTACCGCCCAAATTCGACGACCCTGTTCTTTTGCAGCGGGTTAAGGATGCACTTTCTCCCTGCGGTTTCAAATCCTATTCAGTGACCACCGCAGAGGAACATGACCAAATGATTGCATTTACATCCCAAATGCCCCACATTATCAGTAATGCATTTATCAAGTCTCCCACTGCCCTGTCTCACAGCGGTTTTTCTGCAGGCAGCTACAAGGATCTTACTCGCGTTGCATGGCTGAACCCGCAAATGTGGACCGAATTATTCCTTTCCAACAGAAAAAACATTCTAGAGGAACTGGATACCCTTTTAGACAATCTTATGGCATACAGAAAAGCAATCGATGAAGTGGATGAACAATCGCTGTTCTCTCTTTTGGATGAGGGCAGAAGGCGCAAGGAGGAGGTAGACGGATGACAACCATTGACGTTACCGCATCCCGAAATTATCAAGTCATTATCGGTCAGGATCTGCTGCTCGACGTGGGCACCTATGTCGCATCCGTTACTTCCTGCAAGAAACTTG
>JAGAMQ010000159.1 GCA_017624645.1 Oscillospiraceae bacterium | reverse complement strand
CGGTTTTGGCGAAGTCCTCGTGCTGCATCATGGCGATGAACATGGTGGGCACGCCGTTGAAGGTGGTGATGCGCTCCTGATGGATGCACGCCAGGGCGGGCTTTGGGGAGAAATAAGGAAGCGGACACATGGTGGCGCCGTGGGTCATGGAGGAGGTCATGGACAGCACCATGCCGAAGCAGTGGAACATAGGTACCTGGATCATCATACGGTCTGCCGTGGAAAGACCCATCCGGTCGCCGATGCACTTGCCGTTGTTTACCACATTGTAGTGGGTTAACATAACACCCTTGGGGAAGCCTGTAGTGCCGGAGGTGTACTGCATGTTGCACACGTCGTTGGGCCTCACCGCTGCTGCCATCCGTGCCACCTGTTCGGCACTGACAAGATCGTAGCGTTCCATTGCCTCGTCGAAGGTGAGGCAGCCGCTTTGGCGGAAGCCTACGGTGATCACGTTGCGCAGGAAGGGCAGGCGCTTGCAATGCAGGGGCTGACCCGGCTTAGTGCCGGCGATCTCGGGGCAAAGCTCGTTGATGATGCCCCGGTAGTCGGAGTCCAGGCAGTTTTCGATCATCACCAAGGTGTGGGTGTCGGACTGACGGAGCAGGTACTCTGCTTCGTGGCTCTTGTAGGCGGTGTTCACGGTGACCAGCACGGCACCCAGCTTGGTGGCGGCCCAGAAGGTGATATACCATGCAGGCACATTGGTTGCCCACACTGCCACCTTGCTGCCTGCCTTGACACCCATGGACACCAACGCCCGGGCAAACCGGTCTACATCCTCCCGGAACTGGGCATAGGTCCGGGTGTAGTCCAAGGTGGTGTATTTGAAGCAGTACTGATCCGGGAATTCCTCTGCCACCCGGTCCAGCACCTGAGAGAAGGTGAGATTCACCAGCTCGTCCTTTTTCCAGATATACTGGCCTGTGCCGTCGTGGTTGAAGTACAAGGACTTTTTCATGTCCCGGGTGGAATGGAACCGGCTCATGTAGTTGACGAAGTAGGGGAAAATGATCTCCGGGTCCTGCAGCTCCTCCAGCCATTCCGGTTTCCACTCCAAAGAAAGGAAGCCGTCATAGTTCACCGAGGACAGAGCCCGCATCACATCCTCAATGGGCATGGTGCCTTCGCCGATGAGCTGATATACTCCTTCGTCGTCGGAATCCCGCAGGTGCACATGGCACACATAGCTGCCAAGGTTTTTGATGGTGGTGTCGCCGCTTTCTCCGTGATCCCGGTAGGGGTGGTGGACATCCCACAAAGCTGCCAGTCGGTCGCTGGCAAAGTGGTCCAGCAGGCTGCGCAGGCGACCGGTATCGGCATAGATGCCGCTGGTCTTCAAAAGAAGGGTGACACCCAGTTCTTCTGCATGGGGCAGAAGCTGCTCCAATGCTTCGATGACCAGATCCTCTTTGTCCTGCAGGGCGCATGCCACCACATAGGCCACCTGGGTGTTGTGGGCCACCTCCATCAGAGTAGAAAGGGTCTGCACTGCTTCGGGGTCAGAGGTCAGGTCACAGGAAGTGTCAAAACAGGGGATGGACAGCTTCTTTTCCCGAAGCTGCCGCACTGTGGCGGCTGTCTGGTATTTATGGAAAGGACCGCCCCGTTCCAGCAGGGGGTCAAACTTGGGCAGGTTATACACCTCTACGCCGGAAAAACCCATGTCCAAAGCGGTTTCCAGCATTTCGTCCCAAGTCAGTCCGGGCCAGCCCCGGGTGGAAAAGGAGAGCTTCATTCTTCTTCCTCCTCATAAAGGATCTTGTTCAGGGCGCTGAGGTAGGCATGGATACCGGCACCCACGATGTCTGTGGAGATGCCTCTGCCCGAGTAGAGCTTGCCGCCGGAGCGAAGCTTTACCACCGTCTGACCCATAGCCTCCCGGCCTTCAGTCACTGCCTGAAGCTGGAAGTCGTCCAGCTCGTAGTGGCAGCCGGTAATTTTTTCAATGGCAAGAAATGCCGCGTCAATGGAGCCGTCACCGATGCAAACTCCCTCCACAGGCTGCCCGTTTTTCAGAAGCTTGATGTGGGCGGTGGCGGAGATGGTGTTGCCGGAGGTGACCACATAGGTGTCCAGCTGATAGGTGGAGGGCACCTGCATGGCGGCGGAGGCTACAATGGCGTCCAGCTCCTTGGAGCTGACCTGCTCCTTCTTTTCCGCGATCTGCCGGAAAGCATCATAGACCCGCTGGGTATCCTCCGGAGAAAGATCATAGCCCAGTTTTTCCACCAGGTTAGACACCGCAGTCATATCGTCATGGGCGGTGAGGAAGATGCCGCTGTTATCCTGCTCGGTTTCTTCCAGAGCGGCTTTGTTCTTGCCGGTCTGGCACATCCATGTGATCTGCTCTGTGATCCGGCTCAGCTGGGTCAGGCGGATGTTGCAGGAAATTTGGAGGGCATCTGCCTTGGCACCCAAAAGCTTTGCCACATTGGCAAGGCTGGCACCATCCAAAGGATAAGCGGCGGCCTTCAGTTCTGCGGCACCCTCAGCCACGGCGGCGATTGCGCAGGCATCTGCCATGGAAAGGGTATTGGCGCAGGAAACGCCCAAAGTGACTTCCGAAAGGGCGGGTACTGCCTTATAAAGGTCTTGCAGGAAGAGAGCAAATTCCGCAGGCAGCATAGTGCCGGCGGTGTCACACAGGGTAACGGTAGTGGCACCGCTTTCCATGGCGGCGGTGACTGCCTGCTGCAGAAAAGCACTTTCGCTGCGGGTGGCATCGTCAGCAACGAATTCCACATCCTCACACACGGTCCGGCAGGCGGCAATGGTTTTGGAGATGGCATCCAGCATGGCGTCGGGCTTCCGGTGGAACAGATACTCCATCTGCACCGCACTGACGGAGGCACACACCTGCAGCCGGGGATGCTTTGCCTGCTGCAACGCTAACCATACTGCACTCACACTGTCCGGGTTCAGGTCCACGGGGACAGCAACGGTGCTGTTTTCCACAGCTGCGGCAATGGATTTGATCCGCAGGGAATCGATTCGGGGGTTCCGGATCCCCTCCAGCTCAATGAGATCGGTGCCCAACCGGTCCAATAGCTTGGCCAGTTCAATCTTCTCTTTGAAGGACAGGGAAAAGCCCTGTGCCGTTTGCTTCATAGTCACATCGCTGATTCGGATTTTCTTCATAGCACATTCGCTCCTTTAAGAAAAAATCCCTGAGGTCGTGAAGACCTCAGGGACGAATTTACATTCGCGGTACCACCCTGATTACTCTCCCGGGGGAGAATCACTCGTCAAGCTCCAACAAGCTCCGGCCCGTAACGGAGGCAGCCGGATCCCACTACTGACAGATGTGTTTGCAGGATCAACTCGGGAATCAGAATACCAAAACCTTCCGCACCGGCTCGCACCCACCGCCGGCTCTCTGAAGCTTCCGGAAAAGGTAAATTTCCGTCATCGTCGTTACAATATTATATAGTGTGCATTTAAGCATAAAACCCCCGGTTTGTCAACCGGGATTTGACTCCAAACAGCGGTTTTATGGAATATGCCGAAAACAGGGGGGTAAAAGACGCTGTACTTTGTAGGAAAAACATTTGACTTTCTCACGAAGACATGGTAAACTATCTCTACAATGCCAAAGAAGTAACAGGCGAAGACGAAGACGGTCGGGAAGACGGAATTTTCAGAGAGTCGGTGTTTGGTGCAAACCGACAGCTCCGTGTCCCACAGGACCCATCACTTCCGAGCCGGGACGGCGAGCCGAAAGGTAAGCCTTCTCCGTGTGTCCGCGTTAAGGACTAGGGCTTGTTAGAGCCTAAAGAGGCGGCGCTTGCCGCAATTTGAGTGGTACCGCGGGTAGAACCATACTCGTCTCAAGAGCAATGTATGCGCTCTTGAGATTTTTTCATTTTACCCCCTGAACCCGACTAATTCCCGAAAGGAACGAAGGAATATGAAAGACTTGAACCCCTCTACCCAGCTGATGGATGTGGCAATGCGTATCCGGGATATGCGTGACATTCTGGGCTACAGCATACAGAAAATGGCGGAGCTGACCGAACTGACGGAGGATACCTACTGTCTGTACGAATCCGGTACTGTGGATCTGCCCTTTACCTTTATGCACAACTGTGCCAAGATATTCGGCGTGGAGATCACCGTGCTGCTGGAGGGTCGCAGCGCCAAGCTTTCCGGTTATACCGTTACCCGTCGGGGCAAGGGCCTTGTAACTGCCAGCGAGGACGGCATCACCATCCAGGACATGGCTCCCATGTTCCGTAAGAAGCTTGCCACCCCTTACTGGGTTACCTATCAGTATTCTGCCGAGCTGCAGGATAAGCCCATCCACATCACAACCCACGCCGGTCAGGAATTTGACATGGTAATCAAGGGTGCTATGCGCATCCGGGTGGGCGACCATGAGGAGATCCTCCGGGAGGGTGACAGCATCTTCTTCAAGTCCTCTACCCCCCATGGCATGATTGCCATTGATGGGCAGGAGTGTGTGTTCCTTGCCGTGATCATGGCAAGCGATGCCACCGATCAGAAGCTCTACATAGGACAGAGTGCCCGGGTGCGCAATGCCCATCCGCTGCTGTGCGAAAAGTTCGTCAAGGCACAGGAAGATGACCGGGGCACCCTGCAGAATGTGTCCTTCGAGGATGCAGACCACTACAACTTTGCCTTTGATACGGTGGATGCCATCGCCCGGCAGGAGCCGGACCGGCTGGCTATGGTGCACGTGGCCAACGACATGACGGAGCGGCGCTTTACCTTTAAGAATATTAAGGATGCTTCCTCCCAGAGTGCCAACTACTTCAAATCTCTGGGTATCAAACGGGGCGACCGGGTGATGCTGGTGCTGAAGCGTCACTACCAGTTCTGGTTTGCCATTCTGGGCCTGCACAAGCTGGGCGCCATTGCCATTCCTGCCACCAATCAGCTGATGGAGCATGATTTTGTCTACCGATTCCAGGCTGCGGATGTGAGCGCTGTTGTTTGTACAGCGGATGGGGATACCGCCGCCCAAGTGGAACTGGCAGAAAAGTCTGCGGGCATGAACCTGACCAAGATTCTTGTGGGCGGCAGCCGGGATGGCTGGCACAACTACGATGAGGAATACGGTCTGTTCAGCCGCCGTTATGAGCGCAGGGAGGATGCACCTTGCGGCAGCGATCCTATGCTGATGCTCTTTACCTCCGGCACCACCGGTTATCCCAAGATGGCGACCCACTCCTATAAGTACGCCCTGGGACATTATGTCACAGCCAAATACTGGCATTTGTGTGAGCGGGACGGCCTGCACTTCACCATCTCCGAAACCGGCTGGGGCAAGGCCCTGTGGGGTAAGCTTTACGGCCAGTGGCTGTGTGAGGGTGCGGTATTTACCTATGATTTCGACCGCTTCGACGCGGAGAAGATCCTGCCCATGTTTGCCAAGTATGGCATTACCACCTTCTGTGCACCGCCTACCATGTACCGGATGCTTATTAAGCAGGATCTGAGCAAGTACGATCTTTCCTCCATCCATCATGCCACCACCGCCGGTGAGGCATTGAATCCGGAGGTTTTCTATCAGTTCGAGAAGGCCACCGGTCTGCGGATCCACGAAGGCTTCGGCCAGACCGAAATGACGTTGGGCATTGCAAATCTCTACGGTGCCAATATCAAACCCGGTGCGATGGGCAAGCCGGTTCCCGGCTACGGTATTGATATCGTGGATTCCGACGGCAACCCGGTGGAGGACGGTGTCAACGGGGAAATCGTCATCCGTACCGATCCCAAGCCCACCTGCGGCGTATTCCTTGGCTATTACCGCAATCAGGAGGCCACCGATGCTGTGTGGCATGACGGCATGTACCACACCGGAGATGTGGCATGGCGGGATGAGGACGGCTACTACTGGTATGTGGGCAGAGCCGACGATGTGATCAAGTCCTCCGGCTACCGTATCGGACCCTTCGAGATCGAATCCACCATCATGGAGCTGCCTTATGTGCTGGAATGTGGCGTCTGCGCCGCTCCCGACGAGGTTCGGGGACAGGTGGTCAAGGCGTGTATCGTGCTGGTTGCCGGCACAGAGCCTACCGAGGAGCTGAAGAAGGAGATCCAGCTCTACGTCAAGAACCACACCGCGCCCTACAAGTACCCCCGGATCGTGGAATTCCGTACAGAACTGCCCAAGACCATCTCCGGAAAAATTATGCGCAATAAGCTTTAAGAGAGTGCCTTAATATTTCTTCCGATTTATTGACAAGATTTTCTGATAGTGATAAAATTTTAACCTGCGGAATTTTTCGCAGATTAACCTGAACTTTGAGAGGTTTTTCATGGAACAGAACATGACCGGCGCGGACTACAAAACAAAAGAAGTTGCCGCTAGAATCCGGGAGCTTAGGCTCATTACCGGCCTGAGCGTGGAGGAGATGGCGCAGCGCACCGACTTGACTGTCGAAGAATATACCCAGTGCGAAGAGGGCAACCGGAACTTAAGCATCGCTTTCCTGTACCGCTGTACATTGAGCTTCGGCGTGGACATGGGCGACCTGCTGGAGGGCAAAAGCCCCAAGCTTCGTTCCTACGCCCTGACCCGTAAGGGTGACGGTCAGCGCATCGAGGAAGCACACCACATGGTAGGCTTCAACCTTGCCGCCGGCTTCCGGAACCGTATCGCTCTGCCTCTTTACATGGAGATCGCCTACAGAAGCGGTGCGGAATATGAGGATATCCAGCTGGTGACCCACGAGGGTCAGGAGTGCGACATCGTCATCCGGGGTCATATGCGCATCCAGATCGGCGGACACTCCGAGGTGCTGCACCCCGGCGACTGTATTTACTACGATTCTTCCACCCCCCACGGCATGATCGCTGTGGACGGTGAAGACTGTGCTTTTTACGCCATCGTTTTGAGCAACTCCGCTGCCCGTGAGGGCGAGCAGGCAGCTGCGGTGGCAACTCCCGGCATCAAGAAGGACCTGACGGAAAAGAAACCCCGGGTCTATCGCAAGTTTATTACTCCTACCGTCACCGACGGCAAGCTTACTGCCATCGATTTCCAGAACGAAGAGCAGTTCAACTTTGCCTTTGATGTGGTGGATGCTCTGGGTACCGAGAAGCCGGATAAGCTTGCCATGCTCCATGTGTCCGAGGATATGACCCAGCGGCGCTTCACCTTCAAGGATATGATGAAGGAATCTGCCCGGGCAGCCAATTTCTTCAAGTCCATTGGTATCAAACGGGGCGACCGGGTGATGCTGGTGCTGAAGCGGCACTACCAGTTCTGGTTTGCTATTCTGGGTTTGCACAAGCTGGGTGCTGTGGCGATCCCTGCCACCAATCAGCTTTTGGAAAAGGATTTTACATACCGCTTTGCAGCCGGCAAGGTCAAGGCGATCCTCTGCACCGCCGACGGCGATGTGGCAGACGCTGTGGACGAAGCAGCCGCCAAAAGTCCTGGGCTTCAGCATAAGATCCTTGTGGGGGGCAGCCGGGAAGGTTGGCACAACTTTGATGAGGAATATCCCATGTTCAGCAGCCGCTATCCCCGGACGGAGGATGCCCCCTGCGGCTCAGACCCCATGCTGATGTTCTTCACCTCCGGCACCTCTGGATATCCCAAGCTGGCGGCCCACAATTACAAATATCCTCTGGGACACTTTATTACCGCAAAATACTGGCATCAGGTAGACCCCGAGGGTCTGCATCTGACCATCTCCGATACCGGCTGGGCAAAGGCTCTGTGGGGCAAGCTCTACGGACAGTGGCTCTGCGAGGCTGCCAACTTTGTTTATGACTTTGACCGCTTTGATGCGGAGAAGATCCTGCCGCTCTTTGCCAAGTACGGCATCACCACCTTCTGCGCACCGCCTACTATGTACCGGATGCTCATTAAGCAGGATCTTTCCCGGTTTGACCTTTCTTCGGTGCAGCATGCCTCCATTGCCGGCGAGGCCCTGAACCCCGAGGTGTTCCGCCAGTTCCAGAAGGCAACGGGACTGGACATTATGGAGGGCTTCGGTCAGTCCGAAAGCACCCTGATCATAGGCAATCTCATCGGTGACAGCCATAAGATCGGCTCTATGGGCAAGCCTGTTCCTCTGTACGATGTCCACCTGCTGGACCCCGACGGACAGGAAGTGGAGCCCGGCGAAAGCGGCGAGATCTGTATTGATATTTCCAAGGGCCTGCCCTGCGGTCTTGCTTACTGCTATGAGGGCAACCCCGAAGTCACTGCCGAAACCTGGCGGGACGGCTTCTACCACACCGGTGACCTGGCATGGAAGGATGAGGACGGCTTCTTCTGGTATGTGGGCAGAGCCGACGATGTGATCAAGTCCTCCGGCTACCGGATTGGACCCTTTGAGATCGAAAATGTCATTATGGAGCTGCCCTATGTGCTGGAATGTGGCGTGTCCGCAGCACCGGACGAGATCCGGGGTCAGGTGGTCAAGGCAAGCATTGTGCTGGTCAAGGACTTCCAGGGCACCGATGCGCTGAAAAAGCAGATTCAGGACTATGTCAAGTCCCGTACCGCTCCCTACAAGTATCCCCGGATCGTGGAATTTAAGGAATCCCTGCCCAAGACCACCAGCGGAAAAATTATTAGAAAGAAGCTGTAAGGTGGTACGATGGAACATAAACGACTGACTTTGTTTGCCGGTCACTACGGCAGCGGCAAGACCAACATTGCGGTGAATTACGCTGTGGCGCTGGCTGACGAGGGTAAAAAGACCTGCATCGGGGACTTAGACATCGTTAACCCCTATTTCCGCACTGCTGACAGTGCCGAAAGGCTTAGTAAGGCGGGGGTGGAGCTGATCAGTCCCCAGTTTGCAAATACCAATGTGGATCTTCCGGCACTGCCGGCGGAGATCTACCGGCTGGTGCAGGATAAAAGCCTGTACGGCATTATGGACATCGGCGGCGACGACCGGGGCGCTTATGCCTTGGGGCGGTATGTGCCTGCCATCCGGGAGGAGAACAACTACCGGATGATCTTCGTTGCCAACTGCTGCCGCCCTCTGACCCGAACAGCGGAAGAAGCGCTGGAGGTCATGGGGGAGATTGAGGCGGCCTGCGGCCTTTCCTTTACGGACATTGTCAACAATTCCAATCTGGGTCCCGCGACGGACCCGGAGGTATTGTTGGAATCTCAGGAGTTTATCCGGGAGCTGTGTGAAAAGTCCGGTCTGCCGCTGTACTTCACTGCGGTGAGAGCGGATCTGGCACCCCTGCTGGAAGGCAAAATTTTCAATGTTTTCCCCCTGCAGCTGCAGGAGAAATATTTCGACTTACCGGATCAGAAGATCTTTTAAGGAGGGTCATTTATGGCAAAATTAACATTTGAAACCGATCTGTGCAAGGGCTGCGGCCTGTGTGTGGCGGCCTGCCCCAAGGGCATCCTTGCCATTGCCGCGGATCAGATCAACGCAAAGGGTTATTCGCCTGCGGTGATGACCGATCAGGAAAAGTGCATCGGCTGCGCTTTCTGTGCAACCATGTGCCCGGACTGCATCATCACCGTGGAGAAATAAGGAGGTTACCATGGCAGAACGTGTACTTATGAAGGGTAACGAGGCCATCGCAGAGGCTGCGATCCGTGCCGGTTGCCGTCACTATTTCGGTTATCCCATCACTCCCCAGACGGAGATCGCCGCTTACATGGCAAAGAAGATGCCCAAGATCGGCGGTGTATTCCTTCAGGCGGAAAGTGAGATCGCTTCCATCAACATGGTCTACGGCGCCGCTGCCGCCGGCATGCGTGTCATGACCTCCTCCAGCAGCCCCGGAATCTCTCTGAAGACTGAGGGTCTGAGCTACATCGCAGGCTCCGATGTGCCTGCCTTTGTGGTCAATGTCCAGCGGGGCGGTCCCGGCTTGGGCGGTATTCAGCCTTCCCAGTCCGACTATTTCCAGGCTACCAAGGGCGGCGGTCACGGTGACTACCGGATGATCGTGCTGGCACCTGCCTCTGTGCAGGAAATGGCAAGCCTGACCATCAAAGGCTTCAATCTGGCGGACAAGTACCGTATGACCTCCATGATCCTGGCAGACGGCACCATTGGTCAGATGATGGAGCCTATCTCCTTTGAGGATGCGGAGATCGAGACCTACGAAAAGCCCTGGGCCCTCACCGGCACCAAGGGTGAGCGTGAGCACAATGTGGTCAATTCTCTGTATCTGCAGCCCGATGAGCTGGAAGTGAAGAACTTCCAGCGGTACGAGCGCTATAAGATCGTGGAAGAAACCGAAGCTATGTGGGAGGAGTACATGATG